>NZ_JAENSQ010000019.1:0-111632 GCF_016613125.1 Pseudomonas sp. MF6776 | reverse complement strand
TGTATAAGGCACACCCCCTAAAATACCCGCCATTCCCGATTCGCCCCGCCCGAGGCCGCTTGTTCATGTCCGTTACCGCCCCCTCCGCGCCATCAGCCAAACCCGCGCCGGACCACCACGCCCAGTTCATCGAGTTGCTGCAAACCAGCCTCGAGCAGAACGGTTTCATCAAACTGGTGCTGGCCAAATACGTCGGTGAAGAAGCGGACTTGCAGCGCGTCATCATCAAACCGGTGACCGTTAAAGCTCAGCCCTGCCTGTCGTTCGTGTATCGCTACAAAACCCGCGACATCACCAAGAACCTGCCATTGAGCGAAGGCGTTGCGAGCATTGCCGCGCTGCTGCCGGCCTCGTTCAAAAATGCGCACTTGCTGGCGCTGACTGACGAAGCTCAGCTCGAATACAGCAAGAAGGGCAAAACTTCGCTGTTCAAGAGCCAACCCCAGCAATTGCGTGAGGCACCGTCGGCCGAGCACAACCGCGAGAAAAACCGTTTTCTGGACCTGAACCGACCGTTTCTCAGGGACCTGGGCGTGACCAACGCCCAGCACGAGCTGATCCCGGCGATGTCGCGCAAGTGGAAGCAGATCAACAAGTTCATCGAAGTCTTCAGTCATGCCCTGACATCGTCACCGCTGGCGCTGGACAAACCGGTGCGGGTCGCGGATTTCGGTTCGGGCAAGGGCTACCTGACGTTCGCCATCCACGACTACCTGCGTAATACCTTGAAAGCCGAGGGCGAAGTCACGGGCGTCGAGTTGCGTGAAGAAATGGTCAGCCTGTGCAACGCCGCCGCGGCCAAACTCGATCATCCGGGGCTGGTGTTCAAATGCGGTGATGTGCGCAGCGTGGCGCCGAGCGAACTGGACGTGATGATCGCCCTGCATGCCTGCGATATCGCCACCGACTACGCGATCCACACCGGCATCCGTTCGGGCGCGTCGATCATCATGTGCTCGCCGTGCTGCCACAAACAGATCCGCCTGCAGATCCAGAGCCCGGCGCTGCTCAAGCCGATGCTGCAATACGGTTTGCACCTCGGTCAGCAGGCGGAAATGGTCACTGACAGCCTGCGCGCGCTGTTCCTTGAAGCCTGTGGTTACGAGACCAAAGTGTTCGAGTTCATCTCGCTGGATCACACCAACAAGAACAAGATGATTCTGGCAGTGAAACGCGCCGAGCCGGTGGACCCGGCTCAACTGCTGGTGAAAATCCAGGAGTTGAAGGCGTTCTACCACATCAGCGAGCACTGCCTGGAAACCTTGCTGCGCGCTGACGGCTACCTGGCCTGAATCGCAACTCCGCTGCGCGCCCACGGTTGTCTGGCTTGACTCGTAACCTGTAGGAGCTGCCGCACGCTGCGATCTTTTGATCTTGTTGCTACAAAACCAGAGTCAAAAGATCGCAGCCTGCGGCAGCTCCTACAGATGTTCGTGTACAAACTGCTTGGCGCGTCAGGCGTAGTAGCCGGTTGTTACCCGCCCCGACAGATAAGGTCTACCTTCAATACTCCCAAGCATTTCCCAGAGGAGTCCTCACCATGGCCGCGAAAAAAATCCTGATGCTGGTCGGCGATTACGTCGAAGACTACGAAGTGATGGTGCCGTTCCAGGCCCTGCAAATGGTCGGGCACACCGTCCACGCGGTCTGCCCGGACAAAGCCGCAGGCCAGACCGTGCGCACCGCGATCCATGATTTCGAAGGTGACCAGACCTACAGCGAAAAACCCGGTCACCTGTTCGCCCTGAATTTCGATTTCGCCAGTGCCAGTGAGGCCGATTACGACGCGCTGGTGATCCCTGGCGGTCGTGCTCCGGAATACCTGCGTCTGAACGAAAAAGTCCTGGATCTGGTGCGTGCCTTCGACAAGTCCGGCAAACCGATTGCAGCGGTGTGCCACGGCGCGCAGCTGCTGGCAGCGGCGGGCATTCTTGAAGGCCGCGAGTGCAGCGCCTATCCGGCCTGCGCGCCTGAAGTGCGACTGGCGGGCGGCACGTACATCGACATTCCGGTGACGGACGGCCACGTTCAAGGCAATCTGGCGACTGCTCCGGCGTGGCCGGCGCATCCGAACTGGCTGGCCGGTTTCCTCGGTTTGCTGGGCACCCAAATCACCCTGTAACGAGGTTTCGTCCATGTGCGAGCTCTACGTCAAGGCCGACCCGATCCTCTATGAATCGCGCTCTCGCTCGCTGCGTATCTGCGGGGTGGTGACGACGTTGCGCCTGGAGAATCAGTTCTGGGACATCCTCGGCGAAATCGCCGAGATCGACGGCATGACCACCAATCAACTGATCGCCAAGCTGTATGAAGAGGTGATGGATTACCGCGGTGAGGTGGTCAATTTTGCGTCGTTCTTGCGGGTGAGTTGTACGCGGTATCTGAGTCAGCGGCGGGTGGATTCGTCGCCATTGTCGGTGGTGCGGGCGGTGGTGAAATAACTCATGCCGAGTCGCTGCCATCGCTGGCAAGCCAGCTCCCACAGAGTCCGGGTCGTACTCAGAATCTTTGTACAGCACACAGAACCTGTGGGAGCTGGCTTGCCAGCGATGGCGTCAGTACAGGCGACAGAAGCCTGAGGTTGGTCTTTACTCTGAAGCGCGAAACCTCTCAACCGCCAAGGAGAAACGAGCATGTCCGGATGGTACGAAGTGAGTAAAAGCAGCAACGGCCAGTTCAGGTTTGTACTCAAGGCTGCCAACGCCGAAACCATTCTAACCAGCGAGCTCTACACCACCCGCGCAGCAGCCGACGGCGGCATTGCGTCAGTGCAGACCAACAGTCCGCTGGATGAGCGCTATGAGAAAAAGTCCACCAAGGATGGTCATCCGTATTTCAATCTAAAAGCGGCCAATCATCAGGTCATCGGCAACAGCGAGGCCTACTCCTCGGATGCGGCGTGTGACAAAGGCATTGCCAGCGTCAAGGCCAATGGCCCGACGAGGACCATCAAGGACAAGACCCTGCCGGTCCTCTGATTCCACTTTCCAACCCAATACAAATCCCTGTGGGAGCTGGCAAGCCAGCTCCCACAGTGTCATGGGTCACACCACACGATCTGATCCCACCAGAATCCTTGTGGGAGCGAGCCTGCTCGCGAAGGCGTCAGTCCTGGCTACATCAAACCTCGACGGGCACCGACAGCTTCGGACTGCCCAATGCGTGCGTCTTCGCATCAAAAAAGCGCAACTGCGCCCCCGTCCCCTCAAACACCTTCGCGTAGTGGCGCTTCTGATGCTGAACGAACGCCGCGCTGCGCGGATAAATGGAGATCGCCACAACCTTCGGTTTTGCCAGGCGCAGGGCCCGGACGATGTGGTTGTCCTGCTCGCTCAAGGCATGGCCGAAGATGCACAGGCTGTCGCTGTGGCCCAATAACTGCTCGTAACAGAACGACAGGTAATCCGAGCTGCGAATGGTCTTGAGCTTGTCGGCGCTCGGCCCTTCGGTGACGAACAGCGGTACGTCATCCAGCGTCTTGATCGTGTTGTTGATCGCAAAACTGCCGAGCAGCGTGCCCTCGGTCGAGGTCAGTTTGCGCGCGGTGCCATCCTGATTGCGTACCAGGTGCAGGCCGCCGTGCAGGTACAGCAAACGCGGTTTGGACGTAGCGGTTTCGCTGATATCGAAACTGGCGTTGGCGCCCTTGAACAGATCGTCGATGGCCTCGCTGCGATGCTGGATCGCCCAGTAGTTGAGCAAGTCGTAATTGGTGGTGAACACCGTGCGATAGCGCGCCAGCTCTTCATTCAGCGTGGTGAGCGTTGAGGTCTGAAGCAGCCGCCACGGAATGTGAATGGCGTGCACGGTGTTGATCAACGCTTCCTTGATCGCGTAGTAGCGGTTGCGCGGTGCGGCCGAGCTGACGGCCAGCGCCTTGTTCACCCGGCTGGTGGTTTTGAGGGCGCTGAGGACCTGCTCGAAGCTGTGCGTCTGCATCGCGTCGAACACCGCCAACTCCGACGCGCTCAGGGGTTTTTCTTCCACGGTACGGGCGTTTTCAAACAGCGAGTCGTAGCCGAAGTCATCCCAAACGGCCCGGCTGGCGCCGTTGCCCACCAGCAAACCGTTGAAGCCGGTTGCGGCGCGCAGGGTATTCCAGTCTTCGAGGGTGGCGTCGACATCCAGAAAATCGCTCATTACTTGGCACATCTCAAAACAAAGGGGCTGATGGGCGGTGACTTTATCACGAGCGGACATTGAGCCAGATCAACATACGCCGTGACCGATCGGTCGATCCTGTGCTTACCCGTCGGATCGCAGCTGTCGATTCGGCCCCAGTCAGGAGTCACACGATGAGCAGCACCTTTTTCATTCCGGCGGTCAACATCATGGGCAATGGATGCCTCGACGAAGCCATGGTCGCGATCCGCAACTACGGTTTTCGCAAGGCGCTGATCGTCACCGACGTGGGCCTGGCCAAGGCCGGCGTGGCGAGCATGGTGGCGGAGAAACTGGCGAAGCAGGACATCGATTCAGTGATTTTCGACGGCGCCAAACCGAACCCGAGCATCGCCAATGTCGAGTGCGGTTTGGGCCTGCTCAAGGAAAGTCATTGTGATTTCGTGGTGTCGCTGGGCGGTGGGTCGCCTCACGACTGCGCCAAGGGCATCGCGCTGTGTGCGACCAATGGCGGGCAGATTCGCGATTACGAAGGCGTTGATCAATCGAGCAAGCCGCAACTGCCGCTGATCGCCATCAACACCACCGCCGGCACTGCCAGCGAGATGACCCGGTTCTGCATCATCACCGACGAATCGCGTCACGTGAAAATGGCTATCGTCGACCGTAACGTCACGCCGCTGCTGTCAGTCAACGACCCGGCGCTGATGGTCGCGATGCCGAAAAGCCTGACCGCTGCCACTGGCATGGACGCCCTGACTCATGCGATCGAAGCCTACGTCTCGACCGCCGCCAACCCGATCACTGATACCTGTGCGCTGAAGGCCATGACCCTGATCAGCAACAACCTGCGTCTGGCCGTGCGTGACGGCAGCGACCTCGCCGCACGGGAGAACATGGCCTACGCGCAGTTCCTCGCCGGCATGGCGTTCAACAATGCGTCGCTGGGCTACGTGCACGCGATGGCGCACCAGTTGGGCGGTTACTACGACTTGCCTCATGGTGTCTGCAACGCTGTGCTGCTGCCGCATGTGCAGACGTTCAATGCGCTGGTGTGTGCCGACCGGCTCACCGATGTCGCCCACGCCATGGGTGCCGATGTTCACGGTTTGAGCCCGGAAGAGGGCGCTCAGGCGGCGATCACGGCGATCCGTTGCCTGGCCAGAGACGTGGAAATTCCGGGCGGCTTGCGGGAGCTGGGCGCGAAACTCTCGGACATTCCGATACTCGCCACCAATGCCCTGAAAGACGCTTGCGGGCTGACCAATCCACGCGCGGCGGATCAGCGGCAGATCGAGGAGATTTTCCGCAACGCGTTCTGAGGTCAGTGCTTTCCTGATAATTTCGATCCAGTCAAACCGGACCCTTCGCGAGCAGGCTCGCTCCCACAGTGAATCGCATTTCAATTGTGGGAGCGAGCCTGCTCGTGAAGACTGATTTCAGGCACTGCAAATCTATTGGGTTCTCAGGTTACCCAACAACCGCCACATTCCTCTCGAAAACCCCACCAAACTGAATCAACACCACCCCCGCAATCAGCAACAACCCGCCAAATACTCGCGGCAATGTCAGCTGCTTTTCCATCAAACCAAACAGCCCGAAGTGATCCAGCACCATCGAGGCAATGACCTGCCCGGCCAACGCCAGCGCGACAAATCCCGACGCGCCGAGTTTGGGCAAAAGCATCACTGCCAGCGCCACAAAGCACACGCCGAACGCGCCACCGGCCCATATCCACAACGGCGCCTTGCTGATGAACGCCACTGACGGCAACGGCAAACGCAACGCCAGAATCACCGGCAACAACACCAGCACACTCACCAGCAGCGACGCCAATGTCGCCCACAACGGATGTCCCAGCCCTCGCGCCAGATTGCTGTTGATCGCACTTTGAAACGGCACCACGGCGCCGGCGAAAGCGGCCAAGGCGAGCAGACCGGCCCACTGCAACGTACTCATGATCATCCTCCAACAGGTTTTGCTGGACTCTAGGCTATTCGTCGCGCAGATTTAAATTCCGTTTTGTCATCAAGTACATGCACCAGATGAATGATCTGCGCCGTATCGACCTCAATCTGCTGGTGATCCTCGACGCCTTGCTCAGCGAGCAACACGTCACCCGCGCCGCCGAGCGCCTGCACCTCAGCCAACCGGCGGTCAGCCATGCGCTGGCGCGATTGCGTGACTTGCTTGGTGACCCATTGCTGGTGCGCGCAGGCTCTGGCCTTGTGCCCACCGCGCGGGCCCTGGAGCTGGTCGCGCCATTGGCCGAAGCGCTGGCCCAGGTGCAGTCGCTGCTGGCCCCCAATACCTTCGATCCTGCGAGTGCGCGCCGCACCTTTCGCGTGGCGATGTCCGACTACGGCGCGGCGATCATCCTGCCCACGCTGATCCGTACCTTGCGCCGCGAAGCGCCAGGCATCGACTTGCAAATCAGCCACGCCAGTCGCGAAGGCATGCTGGAAGGGGTGCTCAACGGCGATATCGACGTGGCCGCCGGCGTGTTCCCGGAAATGCCCAACGAATTGCGCAGCACGCTGCTGTTTGAAGAGCGCTACGTGTGCCTGCTGGATCGCGCCAGTTTGCCTGCCGACGGCGTTCTGGATCTGCCGACCTACCTGTCTCGCCCGCATGTGTTGCTGGAAATGCGGGGCAGCGGCACGCCGGAAATCGAACGCGCGTTAACGTCACTGCGTGAGCGCCGCCGCGTCGCCATCAGCCTGCCGCACTGGAACGTCGCGCCACAGTTCATCAGCGGTACGGATCTGATTCTTACGGTGTCGTCACGGGGCTTGCGGGACATCGACCCGCGCGAGCTTGTCGTCGTGCCGCCACCGTTCGAGATTCCGCCGTTCACGTTTGTGCTGGCGTGGCATAAGCGCCGGGGCGGGGATCAGGCGTTGAATTGGTTGAATCGCAGGATTGAGCAGGGGATAGTGCGCGGCTGAAACGTTAGCAAGGAGCGGGAAGTGACACTGAAGTCTGGATTGATCGGGTGTGTGGTGTTGAGCGGGTGGTTGATGGCGGGGCAGGTGTTTGCCGCTTGCACGCCGCCAGCGGTTGCGGGGGAGAATGTCTCTGCCTGCAAGGTTTGGCCGGCCTACGCGGGGCTGACCATCAGCGCCTCGACGCGGTTTGAGCCCGGCACCACCGAAGCGCTCGGCACCCACGATCTGGACGTGTCCGTGTTGCAGGATGGCCAACCGACTCCGATTGCGACTTATCACCAGGCCGCCGCTTTCGTAATGGATGGCGTCCACTTGAAGGATCTGACGCTCGACACGGCACGCTACAAACTCGCTCCCGAACTTCGAGCCTTTGGTGTCCGCGCAACACTCGCTAACGGCTCTCGTCTCAATCCCGTGGAGGAACATCAACTGTCGCTCTACGTGAAGGAGGGCGAGACGTTGCGTCCTGTCCTGCGTCAGTTGGTGGTTTATGAGTATGGCGGCGAGTGGGATGACAACTGCGCTGGACAGCGTTTTGAAATTTCAAGAACCGTCGATATCGCTAAAACGAGCTCCTATGGCTATGCAGATTTAATCGTCAAAACCCAGGAAAAAGGCACGACAAGTGTGGTTGAAGGCGACGCGTGTGAAGACAAGACGACTGTACGCCAACCGGTTTTGACAACATTGCATTACGACGGAAAGAATTACGTCCTGCCACCAGGCCTCAAGGGGCTCTGATTCACCTGCTGAAACACGACTCTTATCAAGGAAGAACCATGCTCACCCCTACCAGACTCCTTATCGCCCTCGGTATTCTGGCCATCACCGCCCAAGCCCAGGCCGCCTGCACCACCAAGGCCTTCGACGGCCAATCACTGGCACGCTGCATCGTCTGGCCGGCCTTCCCGACTCAGGCGATCGCGGTCAAATCCACGTACCTGGCCGACCCCGGCGACGACGATGCCGGGGTGTTCGATCTGGACCTGTCGATCGTCAACGCCAGCAATGCAAACCCTATCGCCACTTACCGCAAACCCGGCGCTTACAACTCCGATGCCGTGCGCTTCGATGATCTGCGCATTGACACTGGTCGCTACCGACTGGCGCCGAATGTTCGCGCGTTTGGTCTGCGCTCGAAGTTCGTGCACAGCTCCCATGCCATTCCCTACGAAAAAACCGATCTGGCGTTGTACGTCCGCGAAGGCAACAATCTGCGCCCGGTTCTGGAAGGCTTGGTGGTCTACAAAAACAATGGTGAATTCATGAGCGATTGCGAGGGCTACACCAATGAGGTTCGCAGGAGTGTCGAGATCGGTCCATCGAGTCACCATGGTTTCGCCGATTTGATCATCACCACCAGCGCCAGCAAAATGAACGACTCCAAGTCCGGCAACGAGTGCGTTTCCAAAACCACTCACCTGAAGAAAACCCGGATCACGTTGACCTACGACGGCCAGCAATACGGCGTCCCTGAAGATCTCAGAGGTTACTGAAGCGATGCTCACCGGCCTCAACCACCTGACCCTCGCCGTCAGCGACCTGAGTCGCAGCCTGGCGTTTTACCGCGATGTGCTGCAGTTGCGCGTCGAAGCGACGTGGGACACTGGCGCCTATCTGTCGCTGCCGGGGCTGTGGTTGTGCCTTTCGCTTGATTCGAAACGCAGTGCCCAAGCGTGCGGCGATTACACCCACTACGCCTTCAGCCTCAGCGCGGCGGATTTCCCGGTTTTGGTACAGAGACTAAAAGCGGCAGACGTTCAGCAATGGCGGGATAACCGCAGCGAAGGTGCTTCTTTCTACTTTCTCGATCCTGACGGCCATCAGCTCGAAGTTCACGTCGGCGATCTCGCTTCGCGGCTGGCGGCGTGTCGGCAAAAACCGTATGCCGGCATGCGTTTTTACGACGCGTCGTGAACAGACCGTTTTCGCTGATATAGACTGGCCGCCACGTATTCTCGCGTTTGCAGGTAACCCATGACTCCATCGTTGCTAATGGCCGTGCTGGCCTCGGGTTTCATTTACGGCATCACGCCCGGGCCGGGCGTACTCGCGGTGTTCGGCATCGGCGCGGCGCATGGGCGGCGTGCTGGCGCGGGGTTTCTCTGCGGGCATTTGCTGGGCGATGTGGTGTGGTGCAGCACCGCACTGATCGCGATTGTCGGTGCACGGGAAATCGGCAGCACTGCGTTTGATGTGCTTGGCGTACTGAGTGGCTTGTACCTGTTCTGGCTCGGTTGGCGTGCAGTGCGTGCGCAACGGCGCAGTGACGATCAACCGCAGGGCGCGGCGCGCAATCCCTTCTGGCACGGCATTTTGTTCGGCCTGACCAATCCCAAAGCCTATCCGGTGGCGGTGGCGACATTTACCGCGCTGCTGTCGAGCCGCGCCGAACTGCTCAACTGGTCGATGTTGCCAGCGCTGATCGCCCTGAGTTTCCTTGGTGGACTGCTCGCCTACGCGATTCTGATTGGTGTGGTGGGCGCGCAGCGAGTGCGCACGGTGTACCAGCGTCACGAACTGCTCATCACTCGGTTGTGCGGCGTGATGTTCATCGGTTTCGCCATCAATGCGCTACTGCATGCGTTGCCGGGATTGATGCCGAACAAGGCTTGATCTACGCGCCGCGGGTTCACCGTTCGTCGCAGCGATGGCAATTTTTCTAAACCTTTGCCGGTCAGAAAATTCTCAATCTAGACGGGCACCTGCTCGTCACGATCAATACCAAGAGGTAGAGAATCATGCCTAATTCAAGAAACTCGAACTCGGGAAACTTCGCCAACGATCGAACGAAGGCTTCTGAAGCCGGTCGCAAAGGTGGGAAAACCACCACGACGACGGTCGATAAAGAGCCTGCGAAAACAGAAACGGGCCGCAAGCCTGCTCAGAAATCGAAGTAGTCGGTGAAGGTAGTTTTGATTGAGAGGCGGGGGCGCAAGCTCCCGCTTGAATTCAGCAAGAAGGAGGGCGCGACCATGAGCCGGATGGCCACCCAGGTACGTCGTATAAGTTTTGTCACGCTGTTGGGATTGTTCGCCAGCAGTGCTTTTGCCCAGTCGCCTGCCGAATTCATCAACGATGCTTCGGCCAAAGGCATGGCCGACATCGAAGCCAGCCGTTTGGCGCATCAGAAGACCGAATCCAAAGAGGTCAAGGATTTCACCATCGTCGTCATCAACGACCGCACCACGGCCAATCAACATTTGGCGAAGATTGCGAAAAAACTCGACCTGCCCGTCGCCCCGCGTGAAGAAATGGCCGACAAGGCCAAGGAACTGATTCCTGAAGTGAAAGACGGCGCAACCTTTGATCAGGCGTACGCCGCCAGTCAGGTCAAAGCCACTGAAGAGGCGATCCAGCAGATTCAGCAGGAGGCGCAAACCACCACCGTGCCGGAGATCAAAGCCTTCGCCGATGAGACCTTGCCCAAACTGCAAAACCATCTGCAAATGGCTCGGTCGCTGCAAGCCAGCCGCTGATTTGAGTTAAAGATCAAAAGATCGCAGCCTTCGGCAGTGCTTTGTGTAGGCGCTGCCGCAGGCTGCGATCTTTTGCTTTTAAATCAGCACTCGTTCAAAACCTGCTTCGGCTTGCTCTGCTCGCCCAGCCCCTCAAGATTGAAAACCTCACCTTCGCCCAACGTCCGGTAGTGCCTGCGCAAGGCTTCCAGTTGTTTTAGATCCAGCGCCTCGAGCCCCAACATCGCGTTCTGCGCCTCTTTGGTCACCCGCAGCAATTCATCAATCTTCAAATGCAGGATGTCGGTGTCACGGTTCTGCGTGTTCTGAATCAGGAACACCATCAGGAACGTGATGATCGTCGTCGACGTGTTGATGATCAGTTGCCAAGTGTCGTTGTAGCTGAAAATCGGCCCGCTCATCCCCCACAGACCGATCAGGATCAACGCCCCCATAAACGTCTTGGGACTGCCGGCCCACAGGGCAAGCTTCTGGGAAATCTTCGCGAATTTCATAGCCGTGTTCCTTGTTGTGTGGTGCCTGAAATTCAGACACTGACGGCTTGGTGAAAATTCTACTTACAAATCCAGGAAGCCTGCGCGACGTTGGTAGGGGAGCCAGTTTTCGTGGGTAACGGTATCGTGTCAGCACTCGCTTTTCGCCATGACAGGAGAACGCAATGAGTTGGTCCGCCAAACAGTACGTCGCTTTCGAAGATGAACGCACCCGCCCGGCCCGCGATCTGCTGGCGGCGATTCCCACGGCTGAAGCGCGATCGGTGGTCGATATCGGTTGCGGCCCGGGTAACTCGACGGAGTTGCTGGTGCAGCGTTTTTCTGGGGCGACAGTCAGTGGGCTGGACAGCTCGGCAGACATGATCGCGGCCGCACGCAAGCGCTTGCCGCAGTTGCAGTTCGATGTCGCCGAGATTGATCGATGGGCCGATGAAGGCCCTTTCGATGTGATCTTTGCCAATGCGGTATTGCAATGGGTACCCGATCACGCGGCGTTGCTGCCGGCGCTGGCGAGCAAGCTCGCGGAGGGCGGCAGTCTGGCAATTCAGATGCCGGATAATCTCAATGAACCCTCCCACCGCTTGATGCGTGAAGTCGCGGCGAATGGCCCGTGGGCAAGCAAACTCGCTGACGCTGCCGGGCAGCGTACGGACATGGCGAGCGCCAGCGAGTACTTCTCGATGCTGCGACCGCACTGCGCGAGGGTCGATGTGTGGCGCACCACGTATCACCATCAGCTGTCGGATGGCGCTGCCGGGGTGGTCGAGTGGTTCAAGGGCAGTGGGCTGATTCCGTTTCTGAGTCCGCTGACTGAAAGCGAGCGGGCACAGTATCTGGAGCGTTATCTGGCTGAGGTTGAGAAGGCTTATCCGGCGTTGGCGGATGGCTCGGTGCTGTTGCCGTTTCCGCGGTTGTTTATCGTTGCCACCCGAGAGTAACTACTGAAAGCATCCATGGCGCTCGCCGGGCGCCAGAATAATTCGCAACGTTCCCCCTTGAGTTTGCTCCGGAAGACGGTACTGTCCGCACCCATAGCGGAGGTATGGCGGAATTTCTCAGGAAATGTCGCGGCGTCCGGCGTGTCTACAAGGGAGGGTAAATATAGTGATCTGGTTTCTCGAAGGGCAGTCCAGTCAGCGGGACATTATTATTGGTGCGCGCGAAGCGTTGCCTGCAGACGTGAAGATTTATGCCTCGCATCGACAGGATCGTCCCGAAATCACCTCGCTCGCCGACGTCAGCTATGTGGAACCTGCTGACAATCAGGAACGCATCGATTGGGTCATTGCCACCGCGCTGACTCAAAAGATCAAAGTTGTTCTGGCAGGTCGTATTGGCCGGGAGTTCGAACATGCTCGCGAGCGTTTTGAACGGGCGGGCCTTGTGCTGGTCACTGGCGCGCTGTCCTTGAATACGTTTGATCTGGTCGATGACAAAAGCCAATTCACGGCTGAGGCGGAACGAGCGGGACTTGCCTGTGTGCCGGCGATCACCGCCGTCAATGCCGATGAGTTGCTCGCGGCTTATCAGACCCTTAGCGCATTGGGCGAAGTCTGCATCAAACCTGCAGTGGGCATTTATGGGCAGGGCTTCTGGCGATTCAACGCCAGTGCCGACCCGTTCCGTTGCTTCGCCAACCCCGATGCGCGGGAGGTAAGCTTTGACCTCTATATGCACGCCTATCGTTCGGCACTTCAGCCACCACCCCCAATGCTCGTGATGCCTTACATGCCTGGGAGCGAGTGTTCAGTTGATATGGTGTGTGAATCCGGTCGCCCGATAGCTTTCGTTAGTCGCCGTAAAAAAGGGTTGCATCAGATTTGTGAGCGCGAGGGCGCAGCCGTGGAGCTCGCCCTCAAGGCAGCTGAGCATTTTCAATGCGATGGCATCGTCAATGTCCAGACCCGTGATGATGCAGAAGGCAAACCGTATCTGCTGGAGATCAACGCTCGCTATTCCGGTGGTATCGGTTACACCCGTGCGGCTGGATTGAACCTGGCCGGCATATTTGCCACTCGTCGCCTGGGTTTCCCCGAGCCGCTGGGCGTTTGGCGGCCAAATATGCGCGTAAAAGGGATTACCGTTGCAGCCGTAGCATCACCCTGATGTTAAATAGACATATTAAGTCTGTTACCATTTGCGCGTTTGTGTCTTTCGATACACCCCAATGCAGGATGCAATACAAGGAGTTTTCAAGGAATGATGGTGCTCGCGCCTGGCGCAAACACCGCAGTATCAAGCGCCCGGAGTGAATGGACTCTGGAATGTGGAAACTCCTCGGCTTTTGGGGAGTACGCCGCGGTTGCCATATTGCCGGTTGACGAAAAACGCCGTCCGAAAGGTGATCCCGCCCTTTTTCAGACGCCACGCGCGTGGATGGAATGGGTAGGGGATCAGCAAAAAGTCGGCTGCAAGCTGAACCTGGATGAGATTCCGGCGGGCAGCGACCGCGTACTTCTGGTGGTTTACACTTTTTCCTCGGTTGGCCCTGTCAGCGAGCTCAAAAACCTGCGCCTGCAGGTGGATGGTCACATCGAGCATTCTCTGGATCTTCGCGAAAACGGCGAGTCCGCCATCATCATCGGCGAGTTTTACAATCGCAATCAGCAGTGGAAATTTCGCGCGCTGGCCGAAGGCTCTGCCTACGGTCTGGCTGCACTCGGCCGGCGTATCGGCCTCGATATCGACGAAGCCCATCCTAAAGGGCGGCCGAACGCGCCAGGTTCCGGCAGATCCGCGGACAGCGCCACCGGGACTGCTTTTGCCGTATCTCCCAACCATGTCATGACCTGTGCTCATGTCATCGAAGGCATGCGCGAGATTCACATCGCCTCGTTTGAGGGGCGCTATCGTGTCGACCCCGTGGTGGTTGATCGGCGCAACGATATCGCCCTTTTACGGGTGATCGACTCTCCTGCGTTGAGGCCAGTGGCCTTCAAGTCCGGGTTCGGTTGCGATCTGGGTGAAGACATCGTCGCGTTGGGTTTTCCTTTGGCCGGATTTGCTGGTGGTGGCGTCCACGTCACTCAAGGTGGCGTGTCGGCGCTGTTCGGTTTGCACAACGATGCCAGTCTGTTGCAGTTCACGGCCCCCATTCAACCGGGTTCCAGCGGGAGCCCGCTATTTGATTTTTCCGGAGCTGTGATCGGTCTCGTCACCTCATCGGTACCCGATGCACAGAACATGAATTTTGCGGTGAAAGCATCGCTGCTGATTTCTTTCCTAGACGCCTGTCGTGTCGACGGCAAAAAAAATCCGTCTGGTCAGACGTTTACTGCAGCGCAACTGGCGCGCGAAGCACAAGCATCGATGTGGCGGGTGGAAGCCACAAATCTCTGATTCATCTTTGAATTGAAACCCATGGAAGAGGCGTTGGATTTTTGATCCCGCGCCAAGGCAGGAAATTTTTAATGGAATCTGGTACAGCAACCAAAACGCTGAGCGCACGACTGATGCGTGGGCGCCTGGACGTCATTGTTGATGATGCTGTCATTGCCCCCGACTCATTGTTTGGCTTTGCCGAACGTCGCAATCCGAAGCGGGCATTCCTGTTCGTGTCCAAAGTACTCGGGCGACATATTCCAGTTCGTCCGTCGACGATGGCTGCAAGTTTTGAACGTCTGGCGGCAGAAATTCCGGCGGATCTGCCCGGCCCGGTCCTGGTCATCGGCATGGCCGAGACTGCTGTCGGTCTTGGTGCTGGCGTTCACCGCGCGTATAGCGCCACTCGCTCCGATACGGTCTACATGGTCAGCACCCGTCATCCTACGGGCACTGAATTGTTCACCCGTTTCGAAGAAGAGCACAGTCACGCCAGTGCGCATTTGATTCACTTGCCTGTCGATTCTCAAGTGCGTGAGCAGATGCTCAACGCCCGTTCGCTGGTGCTGGTGGATGACGAAGCTTCGACGGGAAAGACGTTCATCAATCTTCATCGAGCGCTGGTCGATGCCGGTCTGGATAAAGTCGAACGAGTCGTTACCTGTGTACTAACGGATTGGTCCGGCGGCGCGGTGCGTGATGCGCTGGGTGAATGCGTGCATCAGGTGTCTCTGTTGCAGGGCTCGTATCATTTTTCTGAAGACACTGATGCGCCATTGCCCGACATGCCAGCGGTAGGCACCGTCGCCGCTGGTGACTGGCCGGTGAATGCGGACAACGACTGGGGACGGCTCGGCGTACGTGCTGTCGCGGATACGTTAGCAGCCGATTTTCATGTGCAACCCGGCGAGCGGATTCTGGTGGTGGGCACCAGCGAGTTTGTCTGGCGACCGTTCCTGCTGGCCGAACGTCTGGAGCGTGCCGGCGCCGATGTCCATTTCAGTTCGACCAGCAGGTCGCCCATTGCGCTGGGTCATGCAATCGAGCACGCCTTGTCGTTTGCCGACAACTACGGCCTGGGCATTCCCAACTTCCTCTACAACGTGCGCCCGGGTCAGTTCGACCGGGTACTGATCTGTTCGGAAACCCCACAGCAGGCGGTTTCTGCCGATTTGCTGAAAACCTTGAATGCGCAGGTGATCGTCGATGCCAAGTAACCGCCCACTGACTCTGGTTGATCTCGACGACACGTTGTTTCAAACCGCCCGCAAAATGAAAGAAGGTTCGCCACGCCACCCTGCGACACTTGATGTCGAAGGTCAGCCCAACGGCTACATGAGCTCGGTGCAGAAATCGATGGTTGAGTGGCTGCTGGCGACGACCGATGTAGTTGCGGTCACGGCACGCAGTGTCGAAGCGTTCAGCCGGGTCAAGCTGCCATTCCGGCATGGCGCCATCTGTTCCCATGGCGGTGTGATCCTCGGTGCCGACGGCACGCTCGATGAGGCCTGGCAGGCGCGCATGAGCGACGTCTTGGCAGCCTATCAGAGCCGCCTGCCGGAGTTGAGTGAAGCCACGCTCGCCATTGGCAAACAAATGGGTATTTCCCTGCGCGGTTGGGTGGTCGAAGAGCAGGAGTTGCGCCACTACGTGGTGACCAAGCACAACGAAACCAATGACGAAGTTCTTGACGCGGTGCTGGCTGAAGTGCAGGCCCAGGGACTGCTGGAAGGCATGCATGTTCATGCCAATAGCAACAATCTGGCGTTCCTGCCGCAGGGGTTATCCAAGCAGGTAGCGGTTCAAGAGTGGTTGCGCCGTGATCGCGAAATCAACGGTGAGCGCCCTGTGCTGGGATTCGGTGACAGCATCACTGATCTGGCTTTCATGGAGGAGTGCCACCTGTGGGCGACCCCGACGCGCAGCCAATTGGCCAAGCGCGCATGGGCTTCGATTCATGAGTGATGCAATCTCCAACCTGACCACGGTGGGCAGCGCGAGCTATGCGCCGGATGACGTTCATTTTCTGCTGCAAGCCGTGCAGATGGACGTGACGGACGTCGAGGAAAAAGAGCGCCTGATTCAAACGAAGCAGAAGCACTATTCCGAAATGATCAGTCTGGAAACCGCGCCGAGCGATATCCACAAGGCACTTTACGAGCGTGTCCTGACGCAGAACGGCGCGCGCATGGCGGCGGATGTGCAAGCGCTGGCGCTGGGTGTGAATGAGGCCTGTACCGGCTCTTCGATTGTGCTGGTGTCGTTCGTGCGCGCCGGGCTCCCGCTGGGTGTGCTGTTGCGTCGTGCGCTGATTGAGAGGGGGCGCGAAGTTTTCCATTACGGCATCAGCATCGTCCGTGATCGTGGCATTGATACGGTTGCTCTCGAAGCAATCATCCAGACCCACGGAGCCGAGAACATCGTTTTTGTCGATGGCTGGACCGGCAAGGGCGCGATCTGCGGCGAAATTCAGCGCAGTCTTGGCGCTGATGCGCGCTTCCCGAAATCTCCTCGGTTGGTCGTGCTGGCGGACCCTTGCGGTCGAGCCTGGATGGCGGCTTCGTCAGAGGATTGGGTCATTCCATCCGGGATACTCGGTGCCACTGTTTCCGGTCTCGTTTCTCGTTCGATCTGGCCTGAAAACGGCGGACTGCATGGCTGCGTTGTCTATGACCACTTGCGCGAGCACGACGTGACACAGGCGTTCATCGAGCAGATCGAAGCCCGACGCAAAACTTTGGGTGTGGTTGCCAAAGCCACGCCGTGGACTGCTGAGCAGCGCCTTGAACTCCAAGGCGCGGCCACCCACGTTGTTGAATCGCTGGCGGCACGTTTTGACGTGACCAATTTAAATCGGGTCAAGCCGGGCATCGCCGAGGCTACCCGCGCGGTTTTGCGCCGTGTCCCGCACCATGTGCTGATCCGCGACCGTAGAGACAGCGATGTGCAATTGCTAATGCATCTTACGGAAGCAGCCGGCGTGCCGGTCGAAGAGGTCGGTGCGCAGTTGGGCCCTTACCGTGCGGTGACGATCATTCGGAGTCTGGGCTGATGAAAAACCTTTCTCCTTATGCCCTAGGGGCCACGCTCTACATGCCCGCCACCCGCGCGGATCTGCTTGATGTGGTGTTCCGAAGCAAACTGCCGGAGCTTCGTTCGTTGGTGGTGTGCCTGGAGGATGCGGTCGCGGACATCGATATCGAGACAGCACTGGCCAACCTGCATGGCTTGCTGACGGTTATCGAACAACGGGGTGGGCGCCCCGAGGGTGGCCCTTTGTTGTTCGTGCGCCCGCGCGACTCGCAGATGGCCGCCGTACTCAACGACTGGCCGTTGATGGCGCATGTCGATGGATTCGTCATCCCGAAACTGACCCTTGCCAATCTGCGTGCCTGGGAATTGGCAGTGACCAATCCTGCGCTGTTCCTGATGCCGACGCTGGAAACCAGTGACGTCTTCAATCCAGGTGCCATGGTCGAGTTGGGGCAAGCGCTCAAGGCTAGCCTCGACCAGAGAATCATCGCGCTGCGTATTGGTGGCAACGACTTGATGGGCAGCCTCGGCCTTCGTCGTAACCCGGCCACCACGCTTTACAGCACACCAATGGGATATGTCATTCCGATGTTGGCGGGTGTCATGGGATCGCAAGGCTTTGCGTTGACGGCGCCGGTGTTCGAACAACTGGCGTCGCCGCAATTGCTGAAGGAAGAACTGGAGTTCGATATCGCCCACGGACTGGTCGGCAAAACCGCCATTCACCCCAGTCAGATCGAGATCATCCAGGACACGTTGCGCGTCAGCCTTGAGGACTTCAACAGCGCCAAGCTGATTGTGAGTGACGTCGCCCCTGCCGTATTCCGGCACAACGACGCAATGTGTGAGCCCGCCACCCACTACAAGTGGGCCACGCGGATTCTTGAGCGCGCGCAGTGGCACGGGGTCCGCCACGCGGAGGCCGGCGTCGGTGAAGTCTCGATTCGTCTCGCCGAGGCTGCAGGATGAGAGAGCAGTTAGACAATTCAACCGTGCAGCAACGGCCAGTCCTTGCGGTGTTCGACTTCGACGGCACGCTGACCCGGCACGACAGTTTCGTGCCGTTTTTGAAGTTTGCGTTCGGCACGCGCAATTTTAATCGGCGCCTGCTCCGCCTGGCGTTGCCCAGCCTGCGATTCGTCGTCCGGCGAATGAACCGTGACGAGCTCAAGGCGCAATTGATCCGAACGTTTCTGACCGGTGTGAAACTTGAGTGGCTACAACAGCAAGCCGCGAGTTATTGCGCGCAGGTCTGGCCGCGATTGATGCGTCCCTCAGGACTGTTGGCGATCGAAGCCGAAATCAGCTCCGGCGCCGTAGTGACGCTGTGTTCCGCTTCACCTGCGTTGGTATTGCAGCCTTTCGCTGAGCGTCTGGGCGTCAAGTTGATCGGTACTGAACTCGAAGTGGTGGACGGCGTTTTGACCGGGCACATCACCGGAGCCAACTGCCGATGCGCGGACAAAGTCATGAGGCTGGAGGCGGTTTATGGGGGGTTGCAACAGTTCCGGATCAAGGCCTGGGGCGATACCCGCGGCGATCATGAGTTGCTTGCGGCCGCTGAAGAACCCCACTGGCGGCATTTTCATCCGGCATGGCGTCGTGGACGTCTGCGCATAACCAATGGAAGAAACCCGGGCGTGCGCGCTGCGCAAGCCGACCCACATGCGGCGCCGACTTCCGAGCGCCACATGAATACCGATGACCAACAAGGAGCGTAACGATGGCACTTACCCTGAGCAAAAAACAGTCTATTTCCCTGGAGAAAACCGCCGGCACTGCATTGTCCAGCGTCAGCCTCGGCTTGGGTTGGGACCCGGTAAAGGCCGGGTTTCTGGGCAAACTGATGGGCAGTGGCGGTGAAATCGACCTGGATGCTTCTTGCATCCTGCTCGACGGCAGCCTGCAACCTGTCGACCTGGTCTGGTTCCGCCAACTGAAATCTCAGGACGGTTCGATCCAGCACTCCGGCGACAACCGCACCGGCGAAGGCAGTGGTGACGACGAAACCATCCACGTTGATCTGCAGCGTCTGCCGGCGGTTGTTCAGCATCTGGTGTTCACGGTGAACAGCTTTACCGGACAGAACTTTGAAAAAGTTGAAAATGCCTACTGCCGCATTATCAATGCCGGTAACAAGAACGAACTGGCACGCTTCAATCTGTCCGAGCGCGGCGCCCACACCGGCATCGTGATGGCCAGCCTGTCCCGTGAAAACGATGGCTGGAAGTTCACCGCTATCGGCGAAACCACCAATGGCCGCACTGCGGATGATCTGGTGAACCTGGCCGTTCAGGCGCTGCGCTAATGGCGTCCCTTGCACCGGGCGGCAATGCGCCAGTTACTAGTGGCCCACTTCGTATCGATATCAATTATTCGCCGATTCCTGGTGCCGACATTGATGTCTCGGCCTTCGTTCTGGGAACCACGGCGAAGGTTCGCGGCGATGGTGATATGTGCTTCTACGGTCAACCGAGTGTGTTGGGCGGGGCGGTTACCCTTTCCGACTCCTCGGCCGGTCGTGCAGTGTTCACAGTGGATCTGAGCCGACTTGAACCGGCCGTGGAAAAGGTCGCACTGACCGCCACGATCCACGAAAACAAAGCCAGTTTCGAGCGTGTTTCGCAGCTGTCAGTGGTGGTGTCCAGTGGCATTGAAGCGCAGATCCCGACCAGTGGCATGAAGGAAACCGCGCTGATCCTGGGCGAGTTTTATCGTCGCCAGGGCGAGTGGAAATTCCGTTGTGTCGGGCAGGGATTCAACGGTGGACTTGAGCCGCTGGCCCGCCATTTCGGGGTTGATATCGCTGCCCCGGCAGCTGCGCCAACACCGGCTCCAGCGCCCGTTCCAGTTCCTGCACCTGCGGCGCCGAAGTCTTCGATCAGCTTGAGCAAGGTCACCCTCGACAAGACACGCAGCTCGATCAGTCTGGAGAAGACTGCAGCCGGCTTCGGTGAAATCAAGGTGAACCTGAACTGGAACAAACGCGGTTCCGGCGGTTTTTTCAAAAGCAGCAGTTCGATCGACCTGGACGTGGGTTGCCTTTACGAATTGCAGGATGGTGAGAAGGGGGTTGTACAAGCCCTCGGCAACTGCTTCGGCAGCTTGAATCAGGAGCCTTACATCCAACTGATGGGTGACGATCGTACCGGCTCCGTTGCCGGTGGCGAATGGCTGCACATCAATGGCGCCAAGTGGGCTGAAGTGCGCCGCATCCTGATCTTCGCGTTTATTTACGAAGGTGCTCCGAACTGGCGAGAGACGGATGGTGTAGTGACCATCTACATCCCGAACCAGCCGGAAATCGAAGTGCGCCTCAACGAAGAGGGCGGGCGCGATGGTATGTGCGCCATTGCGATGCTCGAAAACGTCAACGGCGCCGTCAAGGTTTCCCGGCGGGTGGATTTCCACCGCGGGCACTCGGCAGTGGACAAAGCTTACGGCTGGGGCATGAACTGGCGCGCCGGCTCGAAATAGTTACCTTGGCGGGGCTTGTGCCCCGCCCTCTTAGAGGACCTCAAAATGCTTGCATGGCTTAAAGAAAACGCTGCATCGGCACGAGACAAACTGACCACTGAGGTCAGCAAGTTCAAAAACCAGAAATTCATGGATGCCACAACAGCAGCATGCGCAGTGGTTGCCGCTGCAGACGGTGAGATCTCCTCCGCCGAGAAAACCAAAATGGCCGGTTTTATCAATAACTCGTCGGAATTGAAGGTTTTCAACATGGCCGACGTCATCAAATCCTTCAACGGTCACTGCGAAAAGTTCGAATTCGACTTCCAGA
This sequence comes from Pseudomonas sp. MF6776, assembly GCF_016613125.1. Taxonomy (NCBI): domain Bacteria; kingdom Pseudomonadati; phylum Pseudomonadota; class Gammaproteobacteria; order Pseudomonadales; family Pseudomonadaceae; genus Pseudomonas; species Pseudomonas sp. MF6776. The sequence continues at coordinate 90,448 of NZ_JAENSQ010000019.1, read as the reverse complement.
TCGGTCAAGCGGAAGCGCTGAAAACCATCGGCAAAATCAAGAACGATGCTGGTGCTGGCCGCTTGCTGGTCCGCGTTGCCTGCGCCATCGGCGCTTCGGATGGCAACTTTGACGACAAAGAAAAAGCGGCTTGCCGTCTGATTTGCATTGAGCTGGGTTTGAATCCGGCTGATTTCGAACTTTAAGGAGCGGTACCTTGGACAGTCAAATAGGATTCCCCCCGTTGACCATGGCGGTCTTCGTCGGGATCGCACTGGGAGCGCTGCTGCTCGACATGGTTACCCACCGTGGCGACAAGCCCATTTCGCTGGCTAAAGCCTCGATCTGGTCGATTTTCTGGATTGCGATCTCGCTGGCGTTTGCAGGCTTTTTGTATGTTCAGCACGGGCCGGATGTCGCGACGCTGTTCGTCACCGGTTATGCGCTGGAAAAAGTTCTCAGCGTCGACAACCTTTTCGTGTTCATGGCCATTTTCGCCTGGTTCAAAGTGCCTGATGGCATGCGTCACCGGGTGCTGTACTGGGGCATCATTGGCGCGATCGTGTTCCGTGGGATCTTCGTTGCTATCGGTACGGGTCTGTTGGCTTTCGGCCCGTGGGTCGAGGTCGTTTTCGCCGTGATCGTCGCCTGGACTGCCGTCATGATGCTGCGCAGTGGCGGTGATGATGAAGAAGAGGAAGATTACTCCAAGCACATGGCTTATCGCTTTGCGCAGAAGCTCTTCCCGGTATGGCCAAAGTTGTATGGCCACAACTTCTTCGTGTCCCGCAAGCAACTGGAAGTGGAACTCCAGAAGCCAGAGAACCAAGGCATGACACTGGCGGCGAAGGGCACACTTTTCGCCACACCATTGTTCCTGTGCCTGGTGGTGGCGGAAGTGTCCGACATCCTCTTCGCTTTCGACTCTGTTCCAGCCGTTATCGCTGTGAGCCGCGAGCCGCTGATCGTTTACTCGGCCATGCTCTTCGCCATTCTCGGCCTGCGAACCATGTACTTCGTACTTGAAGCGCTTAAACGCTATCTAGTCCATCTGGAAAAATCGGTTATCGCATTGCTGTTCTTCATTGCGGTCAAGCTGGGCTTGAATGCAACGGATCACATGTTTCATCACGGCTACACCATCGATGCAAACACCAGTTTGCTGATCGTGATGGTTGTCTTGGCCATTGGCGTCGTCGCTAGTCTGATCTTCCCCGCAAAGGAAGAAGCGCTGCCTGAAAATCAATGAGTAAACGTCTTCACCACAAGGAGTAATACCCATGGCACTGACTCTTCAAAAGGGTGCAAACCTGTCCCTGACCAAAACCGATCCGAGCCTGAGCAAGATTCTGGTTGGTCTGGGCTGGGATCCGCGTGCAACTGACGGCGCAGAGTTTGATCTGGACGCGAGCGCTCTTCTGCTGGGTGCGAACGGTAAGGTGCGCAGCGAAGCCGACTTCATTTTCTACAACCAGCTGAAAAGTCTGGATGGCTCGGTTGAGCACGCTGGCGACAACCGCACCGGTGCCGGCGACGGCGACGACGAAGTGATCAAAGTTGATCTGAGTCGTATCCCGGCTGACGTGGACAAGGTTGTCTTTATCGTCACTATCCATGACGCTGAATCGCGCAAGCAGAGCTTTGGTCAGGTGGGTGGTTCCTTCATCCGCGTCGTCAATGACATGACCAGTGCAGAAGTGGTTCGCTACGACTTGGCTGAAGACGCCTCGACCGAAACGGCGATGGTGTTTGCTGAGCTTTATCGCAACAACGGCGAGTGGAAGTTCCGCGCCGTGGGTCAGGGTTACACCGGTGGCCTGCGCGCTCTGGCAAACAACTACGGCATGAATTTTTAACCAACCCCCAACAAAAGGAATGTGAACATGGCTGTAAGTCTGTCCAAAGGTGGCAACGTTTCGCTGTCCAAAGAAGCTCCGGGCCTGTCCGAAGTGATCGTGGGCCTGGGTTGGGATCCGCGTGTCACCGACGGCACCGAATTCGACCTGGATGCTTCGATTTTCATCGTTGGTGAAAACGGCAAAGTGCTAGACGACAACAGTTTCATTTTCTACAACAACAAAACGTCAGCCGATGGTTCGGTAGAGCACATGGGCGACAACCGCTCGGGCGCGGGCGAAGGTGATGATGAGCAAGTCACCGTCAAACTCAACGGTCTGGCTGCCGCTGTAAAGAAGCTGGTTTTCTCGGTAACCATCCACGACGCCGACGCCCGCAAGCAAAGCTTCGGTCAGGTGTCGAATGCCTACATCCGTGTGATGAACAAGGCTGACGGCAAAGAATTGGCCCGCTATGACCTGAGCGAAGACGCTTCCACCGAAACTGCAATGATTTTCGGTGAGCTGTACCGTAGCGGTGAAGAGTTCAAGTTCAAGGCGATCGGCCAGGGTTTCGCTGGCGGCTTGAAGCCTCTGGCTGAGGCCCACGGTGTGAGCATCGGCTAACCCGAAAGGGTTGAGAAAGCCCCCTCGAGAGGGGGCTTTTTCTTGCCTGTCGTTCAAACAGTGGCTGCGTCTAAAAGCAAAAAATGGAGAGGGAGAAGGGAATGTTTCGTGGAGCGTGGGTAGTGGGTGTGTTGGCAACGTTGGCGGGCTGTGGCGCCTATAACGAATTCCAGGCCAATAATGCCGTGGAGGAATACCGGATGGCGTGTATGGGCAATTACACGAATGAATGTGAAAGCAAATTGGTCGATACCAACATCATCATGCTTGAATTGGCCCGCAGCAATGTCGATCGCGAGAAAGACACGCTGATCACAGCCGTTGGCAAAGCCAATTACGAACGCTTTGCCAGCACTGCCAATGAGGTGATTGATGGTCTGATCGAGCAACAGGAAAGCAAGCGCCCAGGCTTCTTCGCACGCTTTTTCCTCGGCGAAGCACAGCCGTTCGGCGATACGCGAAATCAACTCTTCAACATCTCCGACATGCAGGAACTGAGGTCTGTTGTGTTGGAAAAAATCCGTGCTCAAGTTCGTGCTGAATCGACAGCGTCCATGTCGCCTGCAGCAGCCGTTCCGCTCGTTAAGGAAGTTGCGCCCGCAGCACCTCAAACCCCTGTCCCGTCGGCATCCGCTGCACCCGCCGCTACAACTGATGAAGTGCCAGTTGCAGCACTCGACGGCGCTGTAGACCGAATGATTGCCGAGGAGTTGGCAAAGGACGGCGGCGATGAATTCAAAGAAGGTCGCAAGGTAGTTTTCGAGGACCTCAATGACGACGGTGTAAAAGACGCGATCGTGCTTTACACCATCGAAGGTCAAGGGGGTAGTAACAGCTATTTCCAGTCCTTGGCCACGTTCTATGCCGATAACAAGGGCTGGAACTATCGCGGCGCAATCGTCGTAGGTTCGGGCGTGCAGAACGTACAGGTAGTGGATTCAAAAAAACTGGCTTTGAAAGTGCTTTCCGTTGGTCCTGAAGATGCCAATTGCTGCCCGAGCGTTGAGAGCACCGAACAGTACAAATGGGATGGCTCGACCTTCATCCAGTTGCCAAGTGCCTAGTCTGGCGCATGGATTTAGCACTCATAAGAAAGGACTTCGACCATGTCACGCTTGCATCTCGGCTCAAGCCTCTTTGGTTTGCTGCTGGCGCTATGCGGTAACCCGGCACCGGCAGCGAGTTTCGATTGTTCCAAAGCCGTCAGTTTCGCTGAAAACACGATCTGCGCGGAAGGCGCTCTCGGTCTGCTGGATGAACAGTTGAGCGCCCAATATGTTCGTGTACTGGAAAGTGACGCGAACCCGAATGATGTCCGCCAAGCGCAGCGCGACTGGTTGCGTCTGCGCGATAACTGCACGACCGGCCAATGCTTGTCTGCATCCCTGTCACAAAGGCTCGGCGAGCTGACTCAACAGCTATCGTCACCTGCGAAGCCTGCTGCCAATACAGAGAACAAATCGCCCGTTCCCTCTGTTTCAGGCAGTGCTCAAACCAGTGCAGTGCCGGCACACTCCTCGGCAGTGGCCAATCCATCAGCGCCCGTGCGCAGTGCGGCGGATGATCACCAAGTGGTGCTGAATCTGAAGATCGCTTTGTTTGTCATGGCGGTTCTGCTGCTGATCTGCGTCTGGCTGCACCACCGGGGGGCGATGACGATCTATCAGGATTACACCGACGCGCTGTGGACCAGCCTCACGCCGATCTTGGGCATCGGCACCTATTTTGTCTGCAGTGCCTGGTTGGAGATCCCCACGCGCTATTCAGCGATTTTCGCGGTTGCTCTGGCGTCGCTCATGGCCGTACAGGTGATTGTGCAGACTTACCGCAGCAACGGTGTGTCGTTGTACTTCCTGCTCGCGCTGTTCGCAAAAATGGCCTTGATGACGTTCTACTGCCTGATGATGTTGCTGTTGTTCGCCAGCAACGCCAGCAAAAAACGCGACGCTCGGCGCAAGCGCGGGTGGGCCGTGGCTGCGACTACCGCGTTCGTCTTTGTCTCAGGGTGGATGTGTCGGCATCGTCAGTTCTCCTCCATCGATGACTACATCGCTGGGCGAACCTGATGGCATGGCGGCACTGACTTCAGCCAACAAGAATGCAAGGAGTCGTCAGGGGGGCGGTTCAACAGGCGGATTAACTCGTTGCCGAGATTGCAACATTGCAGATGTCTGATCCTGACTGAAAAGTGACCCCGCGCAGGCGCAATGCCATGCGCGGGATTCGCGGGTTGTTGTCAGCGAACAATGCCCTTGGCCTTGGCATCTTTCAGCCAGACAGGAAACTCGGCCATCAACAGGTCGTAGAGCTGTTCCTCGCTGATGTCGTGCAGATCATCCAGGGCGAAGAAGCCGCAGTTGTCGACCACGCGCCCTGGCAGCGTATCGAGCTTCTCGAGAATTCCGTAGCCATTTCCGCCGAGACCGACGAATTGCCAAAAGATCGGCAAACTGGCGGCTTCGACCATCAGTCGAGTGATCTTGCGGCTTTCAGACACACCGCCGTCACTGATGAACAGGACGTACATCGGCGTACCGTCATCGGTCAGCTGAAATTGCTGCAGAACCTTTTCGATGACCTTGGGCTCATCGTTGATTCGGCTGCCGAGTTCCCAGTTTCGCCAGCCACGACTGTCGTTGTCGATGAATCCCTTGTGGTTGCTCAGCGTCACCGGCGAGAGGCGTAAAGGCTTGGCGCCAAACGCCCAGCAATCGAGCTCGCCGTCCTCATCGAACGACACCGCCAGCGGCAGGAGTCGGTCAACGACTTCCTGCACCCGGCCCTTGGCGTATTGATGGTTCATCGAACCGGATGCATCGAGCACCAGCACCACGCGGGCTTTGGTTTCGGTGAGATTTGCTTTTTCCAGACTGATCTGTGCTTTCTTGGCCAGGCTGACGAGGTGCGGTGCGGCCGCTGCGATCTTTTTTTCTAGAGAGATTTTTGCAGGGGCTGGGGTCGACGCAGGACTTTCCGCGACTTCGCCGCCGAAGTGATTCACCAGTGCATCCAGGCCTTGTGCGTAACCTTGCAGGTTCGAGAGCAGGCGCCACTCGCCGTTCTTGCGATACAGTTCGGCGACCATGATGGCTTTCTCGGCGCTGAAGGTTGCACCGGAGAACGAACACTGGGCGACAGACTGGCCGGCCGGATTGGACACGGTGAACTGACTGGCACCGATTGTACTCATCGCCCCGGCGCCGTCGATGGAGGCCGTGAACACCAAACGGTCAATCGACGCAGGCAACTGCGCAAGGTTGATCTGGAAACGGCCCTGATCTTCGATTTTTACGCTGAAGCACGGCGTGGTCGGCTGATTGAAAAAGACCATGTATCGATCATCGGAAAGTTTGCCTTGCGCATCGACGCCGAAGCACACGAAATCGATGACGTCGCTGGACTGAATCTGTACCGCGAGTGTGAGTGATTGCCCCTGAAGAATGTTTGACAGTGGTAGCCGTTGTCCCTGGGTGATTTGCATTTTGCTTCCTTGAATGATGAGGTGCGGCCTCGGCGCAACGCCTGGGCGCGCGCCGGATAATCTGCTATCTGATGGAGTGCGGGCGTTTGATTCGCTCGCGCATTATCCCCCTAAACCTGCGAACTGTGGTTGAAGGGGTTGAACTCAGCGCTGTACCGCCACCAGCATCATCATCGGCCGCTCCCGCTCTTCAGCCAGCGCTGGTTGCGCCGCCACTTCTTCATCGCTTGGCCCCCACTCGTTGACATGACGAATAGTAAATCCAGCGCCAATCAGTGAATTGAGCAACGTACCGACAGTACGGTGCTGCTTGATCACACCGTCGGCCAGCCAATTGGTCACTCGCTCCCCCTCAATCTGATAACTGTCCAGCGGCCAGCGCTTGCGACCTTCGCTGTCGATCAGCCAGCCGGGATTGCGCGGTGCCATGAAGATCGGATGTTCGATGGAAAACACAAAATGCGAACTCGGCTTCAGCGCTGCGTAGAGGTGAGCAAACAGTCCTGGCAGATCCTTGATGTAATGCAACGCCAGCGAGCTGTAGGCCAGGTCGAAACTGCACGCGGGCAAGTCGAGTTGTTCCAGGTCGGCGCGCTCGTAACGGATGTTCGTCGCCGAAGTGGTTTCGCGTGCGCGTTCCAGCATCTTCTCCGAAACGTCCAGCCCCAGCACGTTGGCCGCGCCGTGCTCGCTGGCCCAGCGGCTGAACCAGCCATAGCCGCAGCCCAGATCCACCACGTGCAAACCATGCATGGAGGGCAGCAACGCCTTGAGCGCAGGCCATTCCGGCGCGGCATCGAGGCCACCGATGGAGCGGTTCATCTGGCTGTAGCCCTGAAAGAATTCGGGATCGTCGTAGATGTTTTGAGTCATTGGGAGTGCTCTTTTGAGTTCGGTCGTCAGCGGCAAAGTGGCCGCGATGGGGTTCCCTCGAAAGTGATGACGCGTATTCGTCGATGGCCGCGCAGGGGGAGGGTGGTGGTCGATGGGGAAATGCTAGCGGCGCGGACGCAAGGTGAGAACCGATTGAGTGTTGGAGAACTGTAATGTTGGCGCACGATTTCATTGTAAATTCACGACGCCGCCAATGGCGGCCTCGATCACCGTCTCAGCCCTGCTGCAACACCTTCAAGGCAGCCGAAGCCAGAAACCCTGAACGACTCTTCTCCTCCGGGTGATGCAGGACATACTCATCAATACGGTTGAGCAAATGCCCAGGCAGCGTGATGTTGAGTTTCTGGGCTTTTCCCAAATACTTCACGACATTAATATCCACCACTGCCCACGCACATCCGGCGTATTTCGGATTGGCCACATGCAGCCCCAGTTTACTGGCAGCCGGAATGGGCGCGCCGTCCTCGGCCAGAATCTCGAAATGCCCCTCGATGGCTTCGCGAGCCATGGCGACGGCATCATCCAGATCGTCGCCAGCCGAAAAACAGCCGGGAATATCCGGCACCTCTACGCCCCAGGCGTGTTCTTCATCGCCTATTGAAATCGCGATCGGATAGAGCATATTTGTTGATCTCCATGGTTACTGACTGAGCCAGTCAAAGCAGCGCCTGCTTCAAAATACTGATGGCCGTTCTCTTCAGCAGATCTTTCGTCGGATGTGGCACCGTGACCAGTCCAGGCTTGGTCGGATGCTTGAAGTGGTGGTGACTGCCTCTGATCCTCACTAAATACCAACCGTCTGCGACGAGCTGACCGATTAAAAAACGGCTATTCACAACACCTCCTTGTGGTGTCTTTGGTGGGTACTATACCTACCGGTGATCTGGGGGCAACAATGTATTCACCGAGCGGTCATCCGCGGCTAATCCGCTCAGTGGTTTGAAGCAGTCTAGATAGGGAGGCGACGAAGGCATGGAGAGTGTGTTGCAGGCTTTTGCGTTGTTTCAGATGTCAGATGTAACCTTTTCTCGGGCACAAAAAAACCGGCCATCAAGGCCGGTTTTTTCTGTTCTGCATCCCCCGTCAAAAAACAACGTGAGACAAAATTTTAGTGGAGCGGGTAGAGGGAATCGAACCCTCGTCGGAAGCTTGGGAAGCTACTGTTCTACCATTAAACTATACCCGCTCAGAGCGGCTGACTTTGTACCAGACTCGGCGGGGAATTTGAAGTTTTTCTTTTTTGCGCAAGGCATTACAGCGCTGAATCGGTCAATCGCGAGCGAGCACTGCGGGGGGCTTAAAAAAACGGTTAGCCCTGCAGGCTCGCTCGCGATGACGCTCTTTCAAATGGCCAGTGCATGGTGATCCTGAACAAACGAGTACCGCGTTCGGCTGGCCTGCGGTGCCGGTTTCAAAAAGCCCAGCAAGGCGTTCTGGCTGTCCCGGCACGCAGCCTTGTGCTCCATGTCGAGAAAATGCCCGGTGGCTTGCACGGTGGTAAAGGTACTCTGTGCCACGTGGTTGCCGAACAGACGCGCATCTTCGGCGGCGGTGTATTCGTCCCATTCACCGTTGAGAAACAGTACCGGCACGTTGATCTTCTTCGCCGCGTTTAAATAGCACTGACGATCGCTGTGCAGCACGTCGCTGATGTGAAAGTGCATCTGCCCGTATTCGTGCTCGGCCAGGCTGCTGACGTGGCGATAGTTGAAGCGTTTGAACAATGACGGCAGGTGTTTGCCGATAGTGCTGTTGACCAGATGCCCGACTCGATCACCGTCACGCTGGCCGAGGTAATCGACGCCGCGCTCGAGGTAATCAAGCATGTGCGCGTTGATCACCGGCGAAAACGAGCTGATCACCGCTTTTTCGATGCGTCTTGGCTGGTTAGCAAGGGCAACCAGTGTCGCGGCGCCGCCCCAGGAGAACGACAGGACGTGTTCGGCGGCGAAGTGGTCGATCAGCTCCAGCAGAATTTGCCCTTCAACGTCCTTTGTCAGATGTTTCTCGTGACGGTTGTGGGCTTTTGACCGGCCCGCGTAGGGCTGGTCGTAGCAGACCACGTTGAATTGCGGGTGCAGATTTTTCACGGTTTGTGCAAACGACGCAGTCGTGGCCATCGAGCCGTTGACCAGAATGATGGTTTTTTCTGCGGCGTCTGCGCGATAGAACTCCGTGTAAACCCGATACTGACCCTGTATATCCAGCACAGCGATTTCTGGCCTCATGTCATAAGACTCCTGGCAAGCAAGCGGGTATGCGCGCAAATAGACATTGCACGAGCTTTGTGACAGGTAGGCATACGCCTGGAATTTGCTTGGCCCATGTCGATCCATGACTACGGTCGACGGGTATTGTTATTGGCGGGCAGTCTGCCGGCTGAGGCGCAGCCCTTAGGGCTGACGACCGGCAAAAAGTTTCTTAGAGGTATGGTGTGACTCATCGGTCACATTTCGGCCGACGTCCTGATTCAAGCAGGGGGAGCAGGATCGCGCAAGTGCCGCAGGTAAATTGTTCGACAACTTCTGCTGAGCGGTCGGGTGCTTAGAACAAATGAATCTCTTCAGTGCGCAAAGCGCGATACTCGCCCGGTTTTAGCGCGTCATCGAGCCGCAGCGGGCCCATGGATTCGCGGTGCAGGCGCAGCACTTTGTTGTTGAAAAAGCCAAACATGCGCTTCACCTGATGGTAGCGGCCCTCGACGATGCTCAGGCGTGCCGAGCGTGGTCCGAGTAGCTCCAGCTGCGCAGGTTGCGTGGTGAGGTCTTCGAAGGCGAAGTAGATGCCTTCGGCAAACGTGCTCGCATATTGCGCGCCGATTTCCTGCTCGGTCTCGACGTAATAGACCTTTGGCAATTTGGTTTGCGGCTGGGTCAGGCGCCGCGACCAGGCGCCGTCGTTGGTGATCAGCATCAGCCCGGTGGTGTTGAAGTCCAGGCGCCCGGCGATGTGCAGTTCGTCCTTGTCCGGTTCGTTGATCAGGTCGAGCACGGTCGGATGTTGCGGATCGCGAGTGGCGCTGACGCAGCCCGGTGGCTTGTGCAGCATGAAGTAGCGCGCCGGTTTGCCGAGTTGCAACACTTCGTCATCGACTTCGACACGGCTGAATTCAAGAACTTCACTGTGCGGGTCACTGACGACTTTTCCGTCAACGCGCACGCGCTTTTCCACCAGCAACAGGCGAACCTGCTTACGGTTGTAGCGGGGCAGATTGCTGAGGAAGCGGTCGACGCGCATGTTCAGGTTTCAACGGATCAAGGGGCACGCATCTTACGGGATCGGCTGACCGGCCGCTTGCAGTTGCGCCTCGACCTGCGCGCATCGCGGGCACAGGCAGGATTTGTCGCGCAGTGCTGGCGGCAAGGCTTGGAGCACCGCCGGATCAATGCTCACGCCGTAGCACCAGCAGGCGCGGTCGGCGGTGCGCGGGTCAGCCAGGCTGCAATCGTTGCGGGCGCCGCAGGCCGGGCAGAGGTCGGGTTTAACGTCAGATTCAGGCATAGGTCGAGTGAGGCGTTTCCACGCAGGTGCGGTTGCGGCCGGTTTGTTTGGCCCGGTACATCGCATGATCGGCCCGCGACAGCAGACTGTGCAAGGTGTCATCGCGCTGCAGGGTGGTGGCGCCGATGCTCACCGTCAGATTTAGGGCATGGCCGTTGTAGGCATATTCCTGTTGTTCGATGTGCTGGCGAATCTTCTCGGCAATTTTCTGGCCGGTGTCGCCGTCGGTGTCCTTGAGCAAAACGATGAACTCCTCGCCGCCCCAGCGGCAAACGATGTCGGCATGGCGCAGGCAACTTTGCAGATCCCGCGCAAACCCGATCAACACTTGATCGCCGGCCATGTGACCATAAGTGTCGTTCAACACCTTGAAGTGATCGAGATCCAGTAGCAGCGCCGTCAGCGGTTTGGTTTCACGCTGCGCTTCGTGCAATGCCTGAGCGGCAAGCAGGTCGAAACCGCGGCGGTTCGGCAGTTCGGTAAGGCTGTCGAGGGTGGCTTGGGCCTGGATCTTCGATTGAAACCGTTTGATCACGCGATTGAGCAGCGCCAACACGATCAACGTTACCAGCAGACAGATCAGCAGATTGAGATAGAGCGACTGGCGGATTTCAATCAGCGCGCCATCCTCGCGTTTACCAACAAACAGGTACCAGTTGAGTTCCGGAATAAACCGCACGTTGAGGAAGTGCCCCTGGCCATGGGTCGAATACTCGTAGCTGCCGCTGTGGGGTTTGGGTAACAGGCTGACCAGGCTTTTCATGCTGTCGACTTCAGCGAGGCTTTGCCCGATATGCGCGCCTTCAGGCCCGCCTTCGGCACCGGTCAGTACCAGTCGGCCGAAGGTGTCGACGAAGTAAACGCTGCGTTGATAGCGCTGTTGATACTTGTCGATCAGTTTGATCACCGCGTCCACGGTCAGACCGACGCCGGCTGCGCCAATGAAGCGGTTGTGGTAGTCGTAGACCTTGTAATTGATGAAGAACGTCAGGTTGTCCTTGTTGGCCAGATCCGGGTCGACATTGATCTCGTACGGATCTTCCATGTCCCTCACGCGAAAGTACCAGGCGTCGCGCGGCTCATCGACGCTGACCTGCTTGAGCACACCTTTGGCGTGGTAGTAAGTGAGGGTGGTATTGGAGACGAAAAACGCGGTGTAGGCGCCGTAGTGGGTCATGACCTCATTGAGATAACGGGTCATCTGCTCGGGGTTTTGCTCACCGTTCACCACCCAATCGCGCATGAAGGTGTCGCGGGACATCATCGAGGAAATCAGGATAGGTCTGACAAGGTCTTTCTGGATTTCCGAATAGACGGTGTCGGAAGTCAGCGGCAACTCGGTGTTGACGATGTTGTCGCGGATCGAGGCGCGCGAGGCGTAGTAGCTCAGCAGCGAGGTGGCGAGGAAGCCAGCGCCGAGCAGGGCGATCAGCGTCAGTACCAACGAACGTTGGGAGTACAGCGGAGAACGAAGCGGCATGGCAGTTCCGTTGATAATGGCCCGATGGCAGCATTCTAGTGGCACTGTGCGGAAATAACTGCTCCATGGGCGGCGCGAATGTTCGTTCCTGTAGTCGTGCAAATTGCGCAGGGCCTTGTGGGAGCGAGCTTACTCGCGAATGCAGCAGGTCAGTCAATGTCGATTTGGCCGGTGAATCGCTATCGCGAGGAAATTCACTCCTGAAGGGGATAGTGGCGTTTAATAATCACTTGTTTCAACTTGTTGCGGAATCGCACCAGATTCGGAAATCGATGTCTGATCTTTCGTCAGTCACCGAATAAAAGACTGACGCCTGCCAGCGTCGCTGGTGTGGCTACCCGCGGTCCAGGAGGCCGCCATGTATCGACGAATTCTTCTGCTTGCTGCGTTGATGTTTTCCGTCACCGGTTGTGCCCCGTATTCGTACGCGGACACTTATTACAGGTCTGAGGTCTACACATCACCCGCACCGGCGTACTACAACACTGGCGGCACGTATTACTCGGCCCCGCGCTACTACCAGCCAGCGCCGCGTTACTATCAGCAACCACGTTATTACCAGTCGGCGCCGCGCTATTATCAACCGGCCCCGCGGTACTACGAGAGCCGTCGCTGGCACGGTAATGATCGGGGTCGCTGGGACGGCCACCGTCGCGGCGGTTGGGACAACGACCACCGCGGTCGCGGCAATTACGACCGCCACAGCGGTCGGCGCGACCACAACGGACGTGGCAATCGCTGGTAACTGACCCGCCAACAAAAGCGGCGCATGATGCGCCGCTTTTTTGTGCCTGCGATTTAGTCAGTAAGCCGTCAAATCCGCCAACGGATGCCGCCCCTCCCACACCTTGTGAAAGTGCGCCTCAACCACCGCATCCGGCACGCTGCTGATGTCCGGCCAATGCCAGTGCGGTTTCTGATCCTTATCGATCAACCGCGCCCGAACCCCTTCGCTGAACTCCGGATGCCGGCAGCAATTGAGGCTCAGGGTGTATTCCATCTGGAAGACTTCAGCCAGCGACAGGTGCCGTGCGCGGATAATCTGTTCCCAGACCAGATGGGCGGTCAGCGGCGAGCCTTCGCTAAGCGTTTTTGCTGCCCGGGCGATGAGCGGATCGCTGCTGTCGCGCTGCAGGCTGATGGCTTTCCAGGCGCAGGTCACGTCGCTGACGTCGAGCAGTTCGTCGATCTGCTGACGACGCGGCAGCCACTGCGCCTCGGGCATTTGCGCCGCAGCTTCCTGCTGCAAGGCCTTGAGCAGGCTGTTGAGTTGCATGGCGGTCTGTTCCTGCCAGTTGAGTTGCAGCAGGCCTTCAATCAGCTCCGGTTGTTGCTCGTCGAGCAGAAAGCGGTCGGCCAGATCGAGATCGATCGCGTCACGGCCGTTCATGTGCGCGCCGGTCAATCCGAGGAACAGACCGAGCTTGCCCGGCAACCGTGCCAGGAACCAACTGGCGCCGACATCCGGATACAGCCCAATGCTGATTTCCGGCATCGCCAGACGGCTGCTCGGCGTGACGATCCGCGTACTGGCGCCTTGCAACAAACCCATACCGCCGCCCAGCACATAACCGTGGCCCCAGCAGATCAGTGGTTTCGGATAGGTGTGCAGGCTGTAATCCAATCGGTATTCGGCCGCAAAAAACTGTGCTGCCAGCGGTGGGACTTCGCCGGGATGCGCGCGACAGGCTTCCACCAGGCTGCGCACTTCACCGCCAGCGCAGAAGGCTTTGGCGCCGTTGCCGCGCAACAGCACGCAGACGATTTGCGGGTCTTTGGCCCAGGCGTTCAGTTTGTCGCTAAGGGCGTTGATCATCGGCAGCGACAGCGCGTTGAGCGATTTTTCAGCATCCAGGCTGGCGATACCGATGCGGGCGCCGGCGGTGCCGCAGAGTTCTTCGAAGTGCAGATTCATCGTGACCTCGATCGGAAATTTGAACGATCAGTATGATCGCTGCGTGGGAAAGTGCCGGATCTGCGTCAGATCAATTGACAAGCGTGGCCGGCTTTCCTAGGGTTCGCCCCATTGTTTTTGCCGGGTATGACCATGACTGCTGACGACCGTATCAAACTCGAACCGAGCTGGAAGGAGGCACTGCGTGCTGAATTCGACCAGCCTTACATGGCAGAGTTGCGCAACTTTCTGCAGCAGGAGCAGGCGGCCGGCAAGGAAATCTATCCGCCACGCCCGCTGATTTTCAATGCGCTGAACTCCACGCCGCTGGATAAAGTGAAGGTGGTGATCCTCGGCCAGGATCCCTATCACGGCCCGGGCCAGGCCCACGGTTTGTGTTTCTCGGTGCAACCGGGCGTGCCAGCGCCGCCCTCGCTGGTCAACATCTATAAAGAGTTGAAGCGCGACCTGAACATCGACATCCCCAGCCACGGTTACTTGCAAAGCTGGGCGGATCAGGGCGTGTTGATGCTCAACACCACCATGACCGTGGAGCGCGCCAACGCCAATGCGCACAAGGACAAGGGCTGGCAGTTTTTCACTGACCGGATCATCGAACTGGTCAGCGAGCGGCAGCCGCATCTGGTGTTCATGCTGTGGGGCGCTCATGCGCAGAGCAAGCAGAAGTTGATCGATGCGACCAAGCACCTGGTGCTGACCTCGGTGCATCCGTCGCCGCTGTCGGCTTATCGTGGCTTTCTGGGATGCGGGCACTTCGGCCGGACCAACAAGTTTCTTGAGCAGAATGGCGAGACGCCGATTGAGTGGCGGTTGCCGCCGGTTTGATGGTTGATCGGGCCGGCCCCTTCGCGAGCAGGCTCGCTCCCACCCTGTCTTAGGGTGTACACAGAATCTGTGGCACCCAAAAGAACCTGTGGGAGCGAGCCTGCTCGCGAAAAGTTCGACGCGGTCTTACTCGGGATTACGATTCCAGTACTTGAACAACGGCTCCGCCAGAAACAGCACAAACAACAGCCGCATCACCTGCATCGCCGTCACCAGCGGCACCGACAGTTGCAGGGTTTCCGCCGTCAGGCTCATCTCGGCGATACCACCGGGCATCATGCCCAACGTCAGCGAACGCAGGTCCAGATGCGTTAAAGCGCTCAGTCCCAACGCCGCCAGGGTTGCGATCAACATGGTCAGTGCCGTGCCGATCAATGTGCGGCCCATGAATGACGGCGCACGCCTGAAAAACTGCCGGTTGAAGTGACAACCCAATCCGCTGCCGATCAACCATTGGCCAATCTGACTGCCGCCATCGGGCAAGCCGATGTGCAGATCCCAGCCGATGCTCACCGTCGCACTCACCAGCAACGGCCCGAACAACCACGGGTTGGGTTGACGCAGACGCTGCCAGATCCAGGCGAGCAGGGCGCCCGCCGGAAACAGAATCGCCAGCCAGCGCCAATCGACGCTGCCGGCATGAGAAATTGGCGTCCCGTCGCCAAGCAAATACTTGAACGCCGCTGGCACACACAGCACCACCACCAATACCCGCAAGCTTTGCCCCGCCGCGACATGGCTGAGCATCGCGCCGTTGCGTGCGCCGAGGTTGACCATCTCCCCGGAGCCACCGGGCATGCTGGAGAAAAACGCCGTGGCGCGGTCCTCACCGGTGCGGCGCATCAACCACACGCCAACCACCGCCGACAAACTGGTGACCAGCGCACCGAAGAAGATCAAACCGAAATGACTCAGCACCTGCTCCATCACCACCGGGGTGAAGTGCAGGCCAATACCGATCCCGACGATCCACTGGCCGCATTTGCGCCCGCCTGGGATTTCCGTCAGTTGCCACGGGGTCAGGCAGCGCACGAGGATGATCGCCAGCAACGAGCCGACCATCCACGGCAACGGCCAGCCGATCTGGCTGGCGAGGTAACCGCCAAGCAGACCGACCAGCGGGGTTCCCCACCAGGACTTTAGCGACAGCCGATCAAACATCGGCGATAGCGCGCCGAGCGACCGAACGTTTGCGCCAGATGCGCAGCAGCGGCACGAGCAACATGATCGCGGTCAGTACCCAGACCCCGAAGGTGATCGGGCTCGACCAGAGGATTTCCAGTGCGCCGTTGGAGATCGACAGCGCGCGACGCAGGTTCTGCTCCATCAGACCACCGAGGATGAACCCCAGCAGAACCGGCGACAACGGGAAGTCGAGCTTGCGCAGGATGTAACCGAAGATGCCGATGCCGACCATCAGGAACAGATCGAAGGTGGTCGCGTGTACCGCGTAGACGCCGATGCCGGTGATGATCGCGATGACCGGCACCAGTGCCCAGTTCGGCACGGCGAGGATGCGGGTGAAGATGCGGATCATCGGAATGTTGAGGATCACCAGCATGATGTTGGCGATGAACAACGAAGCGATCAGGCCCCAGACGATGTCCGGTTGTTGCTGGAACAGCAGCGGCCCCGGAGTGATGTTGTACAGCGACAGCGCGCCGATCATCACCGCCGTGGTACCCGAACCCGGAACGCCGAGCGTCAACATTGGCACCAGTGCGCCGCAAGCCGAAGCACCAATGGCGGTTTCCGGGGCGGCCAGGCCACGGGCATCGCCTTCACCGAATTTGCCGCTGGTACCGGCGATGCGTTTTTCGGTCATGTAGGCCACGGCACTGGCCAGCGTCGCACCGGCACCCGGCAACACGCCCATGATGAACCCGAGCAGGCCGCAACGGATGTTCACGGTGAACACCGACGCCGCTTCCTTGAAGTTGAACATCATTCGACCGGTGGCTTTCACTGCTTCCTGGCCGCGATGGGTTTTCTCCAGCAGCAACAGAATTTCGCTGATCGAGAACAGGCCCAGCACCAGCACGACGAATTGAATGCCGTCGGTCAAGTGAATGTTATCGCCGGTGAAACGGTACACGCCGCTGTTGGCGTCGATGCCGACCGTCGACAGGAACAAACCGATCAACGCCGCAATAAACGTCTTCAGTGGTCGATCACCGGCCATGCCGCCGAGACAGACAATCGCGAACACCATCAGCACGAAGTATTCCGCCGGGCCAAAGGCAATCGCCCATTTCGCCAGCAGCGGGGCGAACATCACCATGCCGCAGGTGGCGATGAAGGCGCCGATGAACGAACTCCACGCCGACAACGACAGCGCCACACCGGCCATGCCTTTGCGGGCCATCGGGTAGCCGTCGAGGGTGGTCATCACGGTGGAAGCTTCGCCTGGAATGTTCAGCAGGATCGAGCTGATCCGGCCGCCGTATTCGCAGCCCAGATACACCGCCGCCAACAGAATCAATGCCGACTCCGGCGGCAGGCCGAGGGCGAATGCGATCGGGATCAGCAGCGCCACGCCGTTGATCGGGCCCAGGCCCGGCAACAGGCCGACAACGGTGCCGATCAGCGTGCCGCACAGCGCGGTCACCAGGTTGTAGGGGCTCAGCGCGACGCCGAAGCCCTGACCCAAATAGCCAAGAGTATCCATATCAGTTCTCCAGAACGTCGAGCAGGCCGAGGGGCAGCGGAACGTCCATCACACGGTCGAACAGCAGGTAAAGACCGATGGCCATCAGGGTGGTCACCACGACGCTTGGCATCCAGCGACCGCCGTACAGGCGCGCCATCGGAATGCCGATCAGCATGCTGCTGAGAATGAAGCCCAGCGGTTCGAAGAGGCCGGCGAACACCAGCAACAGCACGACGCAGATGCTGATCTTGGTCAGGGTCTGGCGATCCAGTGGCGGCTCGTCTTCAGTGTGTTCGATCGGCGTCGGGCGGAACACCATGTACAGCAGCGCTGTGCCCATCAGGCCGAGCATCAGCAGAGGGAAGGCGCGCGGGCCCACCGGTTCGTAGGAAAAAGCCGCTTGGTACGGCCACGCCATCAGTGCCAGGCCGACACAGGCCAGCAATAGCACCGAAGCGAAAATGCGTTGTAAGAGCATGGGAAACTCCTGTGCCGCGGCCCCGCGAACGGGGGCTGCGGCCGCTAGACAGAGGCGATCACTGAATCAGGCCGAACTCTTTGGCCAGCACTTTGTAGTCCGCAACCTGCTTCTTCACGTAGGTGTCCAGTTCCGGGCCGGTCATGGCGAACGGGAACAGTTCACGCTGATCGCGCAGCTTGGCGAACTCGTCGGAGGCCAGCAGTTTGTCGAACGAATCTTTCCACCAGGCGTAGTCTTCATCGCTGACTTTTGGCCCCAGGTAGAAACCGCGAACCACTGGCCAGACGATGTCGTAGCCTTGTTCGCGAGCGGTCGGGATGTCTTTCATTTCCGGTTCGTCGAGACGCTTGTCGGAGAAGACTGCGAGCAGGCGCATGTCACCGCTCTGAATGTGCGGCATGGAGTCGGAGATGTCGGTGCTGCCAACCTGGATGTGGCCGCCGAGCAGGGCGGTGGCGATCTCGCCGCCACCTTCGAGGGCGACGTAACGCAGTTCGCGCGGGTTGATCCCGGCAGCCTTGGCGATCAGTGCGGTTTGCATCCAGTCCTGGCTGCCGACGGTACCGCCGGAACCGATGACCACGGAGCCGGGATCTTTCTTCAATGCCTGAACGAGATCGTCGAGAGTCTTGTAAGGCGAATCGCTTTTCACCGCGATGGCACCGTAGCTGGTGCCGACTGCCGCGAGCCAGCGCACGTTGCTCTCATCGAAGCGCCCGAACTTGCCTTGCGCCAGGTTCAGCAGCGAACCGCTCGACCACGCCACCAGCGTGCCGGCATCGGCTGGTCGCTGCGCAACCACTGCGTTGTACGCCACCGCGCCAACACCACCGGGCATGTAGGTGACGCGCATTGGTTTGGACAGCAGTTTTTCGTTGACCAGCGCGCTCTGCGCAAGTTTGCAGGTCAGGTCGAAACCACCGCCGGGCGACGCCGGTGCGATACATTCCGGACGCTTCGGTTCGGCCATGAGTTGGCCAGCGAACAACACGCAACTGGCGGCGAGTGCAACTTTACGCAGTGACAATTTCATTCGATTCTCCACGGTTCTTGTTGTAAGGCTTTATGTAGGAGCTGCCGCAGGCTCGGGCCGCGATCGGACGATCTTTTGATCTTCCGATCACAGCACCCCGGCGTTTCAATCAATTACCAAAGGGCAACGCTATAGCTCACCAGCAGACGCACTTCGTCTGCATCGCGAGCGGAGTAATTGGAGCGGTAAGTGGCATTGCGCAGGCGCACAGCGACGTCCTTCAAGGCGCCGCTTTGTACTACATATTTGATCTCGGTGTTGCGCTCCCACTCTTTGCCTTCTTCACCGCTTTTGAGCTTGATGTTGTCACCGCTCAGGTAACGGCTCATGAAGCTCAGGCCGGGAATGCCAAGTTTGCCGAAGTCGAAGTCGTAGCGCGCTTGCCACGAGCGTTCTTCGGCGCCGGCGAAGTCGTTGATCTGCACGAAGTTGACCAGGTACGGGTCGCTGCCATCGACATAGGGGAAGGCGCTGTCGCCGGACATGTGCTGATAACCGGCACTGAACTTGTGGCCGCTCAGGGCGTAGCTGACCAAGCCGTTGAGCGAGCGGTTGTCGATCTCGCCGCCACGGGCCGCACCTTGATCGTCACTGACGGCAAAACGCAGGTCGGTGGCAAATGTGCCGGGGCCCATCGGGCGCGAGGCAACGAGGCCGAAGAAGTGCTGGTTGTAGACTTCGTCGAGTTGCGCGAAGTGGTAACTGCCGGTGATCTTGTCGGTGAACTTGTAATCAACGCCGCCAAAGTCAAAGTGCTTGCCGGCAGCGGTGCCGGCGAAGCGGCTGTTCTTGTTGTTGAGGGCGATGTCCTCGAAATCGGTGCTGTCGCGGTCCTTGGCTTTCTCCAGACGGCCGCCGGTGAAGGTCAGATTCCTGATTTCTTTGGAGGTCAGCAAGCCACCTTCAAACGTCTGCGGCAGGATGCGTCCGTCGTTGGGCTTGAGGATCGGCAGTTCGGGAATCAGGCTGCCGATTTTCAGTTCCGTGGCAGAGATTTTCACTTTGCCGGTCAGGCCGACTTTCGAGTATTCGTTCGCTGCGCGCCCGTCGTCGTGGGTCGGCAACAGGCCGGTGCCGGTGCGGTCCGGGCTCGAATCAAGTTTCACACCAAGCATGCCCAACGCATCGACACCGAACCCCACGGTGCCGTCGGTATAGCCCGATTGCAGATTGAGCATGAAGCCCTGAGCCCATTCATCGCGTTTGGATTGCTGGGCGCTGGTGCCATCGCGAAAGTCGCGGTTGAAATACATGTTGCGGGTTTCGAAGGTGGCGCTGCTGTCTTCAATGAAGTCAGCAAAACTCAACGGCGAAAAACCCGCGAGGGCGGCTGCACTGGCGAGGGCGGTGTGGCTGATACGGGAACGGCGAACAGGCACAAGGACCTGGGGCTGCATGGACGGCATGCGGGTGTACTCCGATTATTGTTCTTATTGGTCGAAAACGCTTCGTGGCGTTTTTCGTAGCGCTGTGTGGCAGCAGCGACGGCAGTCGAAACTGTCCGTAACCCGACTCTAACGGCCTAACCTTTCGCTAACCTTTCAGCTGACTTTCAATGTTTTCGGGCTTCACAGTGGCGGTTGCGGCTGTAAACTCCGCGGCAAAGAGTGGCGTCGGCCATCCCTGAACGAGGTAAAAATCCATGCGTGTTCTGCTCGTCGAAGACCATCTGCAACTGGCCGAAAGCGTCGCCCAGGCGCTCAAGAGCACCGGTCTGACCGTGGATGTGTTGCACGATGGCGTGGCTGCCGATCTGGCACTGGGCAGTGAGGAATACGCCGTGGCGATCCTCGATGTCGGCCTGCCGCGCATGGACGGATTTGAAGTGTTGGCGCGGCTGCGGGCTCGCGGGAAAAATCTGCCGGTGCTGATGCTGACGGCGCGCAGCGATGTGAAAGATCGGGTGCATGGCCTCAATCTTGGCGCCGACGACTACCTCGCCAAGCCGTTCGAACTGACCGAACTGGAAGCCCGGGTCAAAGCGCTGTTGCGACGCAGTGTGTTGGGTGGTGAACGCCAGCAGCGCTGCGGGGTGCTGGCCTATGATCTGGACACCCGACGCTTCTCCCTCGGTGAGGAACTGCTCACGTTGACGTCCCGCGAACAAGCCGTACTCGAAGCGTTGATCGCCCGGCCGGGGCGAGTCATGAGCAAAGAGCAACTGGCCGCGCAGGTGTTTGGTCTTGATGAAGAGGCCAGCCCCGATGCCATCGAAATCTACGTGCACCGCTTGCGCAAGAAACTCGACGGTCAACCGGTGGCGATCGTGACCTTCCGCGGCCTCGGCTATCTGCTGGAAAGCCGCGATGCATAAGCCCAGCAGCCTGCGCTGGCGGTTGCTGTGGAACCTGGCGTTGTTGCTGGTGGTGTTGATGCTCGCCAGCGGCTTGAGTGCTTACTGGAATGGACGCGAGGCGGCTGACACGGCGTACGACCGCACGTTGCTGGCGTCGGCGCGAACCATCGCCGCTGGCCTGTCGCAACGTGATGGCAGCCTCAGTGCCGACGTGCCTTATGTGGCCCTCGATACCTTCGCTTACGACAGCGCCGGACGGATTTACTACCAGGTCAACGACATCCATCAAAAGCTGATTTCCGGCTACGAAAACCTACCCGGGCCACCGCCCGGTACACCAAGAACTGACAGCTATCCGGCGCTGGCGCGTTTCTACAATGCCACTTACAAAGGACAGAACGTGCGTGTGGTCAGTCTGCTCAAAGCGGTGAGCGAGCCGAACATGAATGGCATGGCGGAAATCCGCGTGGCCGAAACCGACGAAGCCCGCGTCAGCATGGCGCGCAGTCTGGCGGCCGATACGTTGTTGCGATTGGGCATGTTGGCGATCGGTGCCTTGCTGTTGGTCTGGTTTGCCGTCAGCGCCGCACTGCGTCCGCTGGAGCGCTTGCGCACGGCAGTCGAGGAACGCCAACCCGATGACTTGCGGCCATTGCCACTGGTGGAAGTGCAACATGAGCTCTGGCCGCTGGTGCGCGGGCTCAACCATTTCACCGAGCGCCTGCGGGGTCAGTTCGAGCGCCAGGCGCAGTTCATCGCCGATGCGGCGCATGAGTTGCGCACACCGCTGGCGGCGTTGAAGGCGCGGCTGGAATTGGGGCTGCGTTCAAATGACCCGCAGGTCTGGCGGACGACGCTGGAATCTTCGGCCCAAGGCACCGATCGCCTGACTCATCTGGCCAATCAATTGCTGTCGCTGGCGCGCGTCGAAAATGGCGCCCGAGCGATTGCCGAGGGCGGTGCGCAGTTGCTCGATCTGAGCCAGTTGGCCCGCGAGTTGGGCATGGCCATGGCGCCACTGGCGCACAAGCGCGGGGTGGCGCTGGCGCTGGAGGCCGATGAACCGGTGTGGCTGCGCGGCGAGCCGACGCTGCTGAATGAGTTATTGAGCAATCTGGTGGATAACGCCTTGGCGCATACGCCGCCGGGCGGCAACGTGATCTTGCGCGTGCTGACCCCGGCAGTGCTTGAGGTTGAAGACGACGGGCCGGGGATTCCGCTGCAAGAGCGCGATCGAGTGTTCGAGCGCTTCTACCGGCGTAATCAGCAGGTGGCGGGATCGGGGTTGGGGCTGGCGATTGTCGGCGAGATCTGCCGGGCACATCTGGCGCAGATCACGCTGCATGATGGTGAACAGGCGGGGCTGAAGGTGCGGGTGAGTTTTATTGCCGGGTGATTCTGCGGTGTTCTTGCCGGCCTTTTCGCGAGCAGGCTCGCTCCCACAGGGGGGAATGCACTCCAATGTGGGAGCGAGGTGCTCGCGAAGGGCGCGTCGCGGTTCTCGATCAGTAAAACATCGAGCGCGATTCTTCCAGATCCGCGCACAGCGCCTTGTTCTCCGGATCAATCCCAAGCTTCCTGAACGCCGGAACACTCAGCGGATCAATCCGCGCAAACGGATGGTCAGTGCCCTTGTGGCAATAGAGGCTCGCCACCTGCACCAGATCGACGTAATCGATCTGTACCGAGTCGCGTTTGAGATCCTGATACAGCCCCGGCAGCTCCACCAGTCGTTCCGGAAAATCCCAGACGCGCAAGAGCTTGTCGCCGAGCAACGGATGAAGGTGATCGATTACATGGTTGAGGCTGACCGAATCCGAGAGCAGTTCATAGTGGTCTTCGGCGTAGGTCAAAATCGGCAGCACGCCGATCTGATGCACCAGTCCACCCAGCGCCGCCTGATCCGGCTTGAGTTGGGTGTAACGACGACACAACGCATAACTGACCCCGGCGATTTCCAGGCTCTTGCGCCAGACTTCGCGCATTTTCTGTTCCACCACTTCGGAACTGGCGTGGAAAATCTGCTCCATCACCAGGCCGATCGCCAGGTTACTGCTGTAGTTGATGCCCAGGCGAGTGATGGCGGTATGCAGGTCGGTGACTTCCTGCGCCGCGCGCAGCAGCGGGCTGTTGACCACTTTGATCAGGCGCGCCGACAGCGCCGTGTCACGGCCGATGACTTCGCTCAGCTCGCTGACGCTGATTTCCGGATCTTCAGCAGCCTTGCGAATTTGCAAGGCGACTTCCGGCAATGTTGGCAGAACCAGCTCATCTTTATCGATGGCCTCAACCAAATCCTGTTGGATCTTATCCGCCAGTTCGTTCATTTAGGCTCTCTAGGGTGTTGCAACAAATGCTGCGATCAGCGCTGGATTTCGCGGTCGCGATCCAGTTCGTAGGGCAAATCGAGCAGATGCAGCGCAGGCCCTTCAAGGGTGCCCAGATGCAGATCACCCGCTTCTGCAGCTTCGGCCTGCAACACTGCCAGGAGTTCAATGTTTTGCCCGGCGCCAGCAGCCAGTACGACTTCGCCGATTGAGCTGTTGTGACTCGGCGCGAACAATGGCGTGCCGGGTTCCGGCAATTGTGTGGCGTCGAGGCTCAAGCGATACAGACGGCGCTTGAGTTTGCCCAGGTACTGCATGCGCGCGACGATTTCCTGGCCGGTGTAGCAACCCTTCTTGAAACTCACGCCGCCGACGGCCTGCAGGTTGAGCATCTGCGGGATGAACAGCTCGCGGGTGGTGGGCATGACCTGACCGATACCGGCGCGGATCTGGCCGAGCAGCCATTGGTTCAGTTCACCTTCAGGCAGGGTTATCGACAGCGTTTGTTTGATGGTTTGCGCCTGATCGGCGGGTACCCACAGTTCGGCACGATCCGGCGAGACGCGAATTGCAATCATGCCGTCGTTGCGTACCACGCTGTCGGTCTCAATGGGCAGATCCAGGCCGAGACTGCTCAGCGCTGCATCGCCCGACCTCAGCCCGAAACGCACCCAGGCGGCGCTTTCGTCGGTCAGTTTCGACTTGGAGAACACCGCATACTTCTTCAGGTCCGCCAGTTGCGGCTCAAGCAATTCGCTGGCCATCGCCAGCAGCACACCATCGCCTTCGAGCAGAATGCGGAAACTCGATTGCATCCGGCCTTTTTGCGTGCAGCGAGCGCCCAGGCTGGACGCTGTTTCGCTCAGGTAATTGATATTGCAGGTCAACTGGCCTTGCAGGAATTTTCCGGCATCCGCGCCGCGGACCGCGAGAACGCCTTCATGAGACAGGGTGCAGAAAAAAGCAGAATCGGCCATGGGTCTTCGCAGGGTAAATAGACTGGGGCACATCATAAGGGCGCGTTGTTGAAATGGGTAGTTGATAAAGGATCGGTGGTGCCCGACCAAAGCCGACTGTGCGAGCGGCATTGGGGCTGTATACTTGCCGCCAAATTTGAGGAGGGCCCCATGGTCGAACAAGTTGAACTGAATCGCCTCTTTTGGCACAGCCGTCGCGGCATGCTTGAGCTTGACGTGTTGCTGGTGCCATTTGTTCAGGAGGTTTACGCAAACCTGAATCAAGTCGATCGCGATCTGTATGTCCGTCTGCTGACTTGCGAGGATCAGGACATGTTCGGCTGGTTCATGGAGCGCAACGAGTCCGAAGATCCGGAGCTGCAACGCATGGTTCGCATGATCCTGGATCGTGTTCAGCCCAAGTAATACGTTCGAATGCCGCTGGCATGCCTCACGGCAGTTGCTGGCGGCGTATCTGTTGGCCCAGGCATTCGCTCTGGGTGCCTTGTTTGTGCTTTCCATTCCCTTATGGGCGAGCTTGCTCGGGGCTTTCGTTTGCCTGCTTCACGGGTTTTGGGTGTTGCCGCGGCAGATTCTGCTCAGTCATCCCAAGGCAATGCGCGGTTTGCGTCGAGACGGCGACGGCTGGCAATTGTGGAATCAGGCTGATGGCTGGCAAGCGGTGCAGTTGCGACCGGACAGCCTTGCACTGCCGCTGATCGTGGTGCTGCGTTTTCGTTTGCGCGGTGAGTGGCGCGTCAGATCGATCTGCGTGCCACGTGACTCGCAGGCGACGGATTTGCATCGACGCCTGCGAGTGCGGCTCAAGTTCAGCCGACGTAGGTGGGCGGCACCAGAATAGTGTCGAGCGCTTCGGGCAGCAGGTCAGGGTAGTCGAGGGTGTAATGCAGGCCGCGACTTTCCTTGCGTTCCATGGCCGAGCTGATCATCAGCTCCGCCACTTGCGCGAGATTGCGCAGCTCGATCAAATCGCGGCTGA
The DNA here is from genome assembly GCF_016613125.1 of Pseudomonas sp. MF6776. Taxonomy (NCBI): domain Bacteria; kingdom Pseudomonadati; phylum Pseudomonadota; class Gammaproteobacteria; order Pseudomonadales; family Pseudomonadaceae; genus Pseudomonas; species Pseudomonas sp. MF6776. The sequence continues at coordinate 65,168 of NZ_JAENSQ010000019.1, read as the reverse complement.
CTTTATAGTTGCTGTAAAACTCGTCGATCTCGTCCAGCAGCAGACGCACGCGATGTTGAGCCCGTTGCAGGCGCTTGTTGGTCCGCACGATGCCAACGTAGTCCCACATGAATCGCCGCAGTTCATCCCAGTTGTGCGCGATGATTACGTCTTCATCAGAATCGGTCACCTGACTGGCGTCCCAGACGGGCAGGGTGCTTGGCGCTGTGACGTCATCCAGTTGCGCCAGAATATCTGCCGCCGCCGAGCGGGCGTAGACGAAACACTCCAGCAACGAGTTGCTGGCCATGCGGTTGGCACCGTGCAGGCCGGTGAAGCTGGTTTCGCCGATGGCGTACAAGCCCGGCACATCGGTGCGGCCATGCTGATCGACCATTACGCCGCCGCAGGTGTAGTGCGCGGCGGGAACGACCGGAATCGGTTGTTTGGTGATGTCGATGCCAAAGCCCAGGCAGCGCTCATAAACAGTCGGGAAGTGAGTCTTGATGAACGCTTCGGGTTTGTGGCTGATGTCGAGATAGACGCAGTCGACACCCAGACGCTTCATTTCATGGTCAATGGCCCGGGCGACGATGTCGCGCGGTGCCAGTTCGGCGCGTTTGTCGAAGCGATACATGAAGCGTTCGCCGTTCGGCAGCTTCAAATGCGCGCCTTCACCACGCAGGGCTTCAGTGATCAGGAAGCTCTTGGCCTGCGGGTGATACAGACAGGTGGGGTGAAACTGGTTGAATTCCAGGTTCGCCACCCGGCAGCCCGAGCGCCAGGCCATGGCAATGCCATCACCGCAGGCGCCGTCGGGATTGCTGGTATAGAGGTAAACCTTGGCCGCACCACCAGAGGCCAGAATCACGAAGCGCGCGCCGTAGGTGTCGACTTCGCCGGTCGCACGGTTGAGCACATAGGCACCGAGGCAGCGATCGCCGTCCATGCCCAAACGTCGTTCGGTAATCAGATCGACCGCCACCCGCTGTTCCAGCAGTTCGATGTTCGAGCGCTCTTTGGCCTGGGCCAGCAAGGTTTTGAAGATCGCAGCGCCGGTCGCATCGGCTGCATGGATGATGCGCCGGTGACTGTGGCCGCCCTCGCGGGTCAGATGGAATTCGAAACCGCCGTCTTCAGTGCCGGACTGTTCATCGCGAGTGAACGGCACGCCTTGGTCGATCAGCCACTGGATGGCTTCGCGGCTGTGTTCGACTGTGAAGCGTACGGCGTCCTCATGGCACAGGCCGCCGCCCGCATTCAGGGTGTCATCGACGTGGGATTCGACAGTGTCGGTGTCGTCCAGCACGGCAGCGACTCCGCCCTGGGCCCAGAACGTCGAACCGTTGGCGAGATCGCCCTTGCTCAATACGGCAATGCGCAAATGACCTGGCAGGGTCAGCGCAAGACTCAGACCGGCAGCACCGCTGCCAATGACCAGAACATCGTGTTGGAACTGTTGGCTCATTTCAGCATTCCGCTCAAAGCGACCCGGGTCGGGGTTGGCGCATGACACCTGGATCGGCGAGTCAAGACAGCCACACAGCCCACTAGTATATAGAGGGGCAGGTCGGCACAATAGCCGTGCCCAGATGGCATTGTGAAACTACTGTGACGGAAAAAGCCGGGTACTTCGTCGGAAGAATTTTTCGTCGGTTTCGGGGGAAGGCGACTGTATCGGCGCTGAAACAGCCTTTTTCCGTCCAGTGTTGCCCAATGTCGGGCAGGTGCGGCTATAAATAATTGGAACTTTTGCCAAAGGCCCAAGATCAATAGACCGTGCCAGAAAAAGGGACAGTGTCGGTTTCAGTGAGGAATCTGCGATCTGGGTTTCTACCGGCGAAATCGATGACAAGATTATTCGCGCAGCCGGTTTATCCCGCGCTGCGTTTTTCGTGCGTGCCAAATCAGAGCCCGCAGGAAACTTGCTTGGAGGGGGAGAACTTTTGCGAAAAGCCCGAGTCTATGTTTGCAAGTCTGGTCGTTTAGTTATGCAAGTCTCCTCCGGGCCTATCGAGGAGTGTTCATGCTAACCCAGGAAGAGGATCAGCAGCTGGTCGAGCGCGTTCAACGTGGCGACAAGCGAGCTTTCGATCTGCTGGTGCTGAAATATCAGCACAAAATTCTCGGGTTGATCGTGCGTTTTGTGCACGACACCCATGAAGCCCAGGACGTAGCTCAGGAAGCCTTTATCAAGGCGTATCGAGCACTTGGAAACTTTCGCGGTGACAGTGCGTTTTATACGTGGCTGTACCGTATTGCCATCAACACGGCAAAGAATTACCTCGTTTCACGCGGCCGTCGGCCGCCGGATAGCGATGTAAGTTCTGAGGATGCAGAGTTCTACGACGGCGATCATGGCCTCAAGGATCTCGAATCACCAGAACGAGCACTGTTGCGGGATGAGATCGAAGGCACCGTCCATCGAACCATTCAGCAACTACCAGAGGATTTGCGTACGGCTTTAACTTTACGTGAATTCGACGGTCTGAGTTACGAGGACATTGCGAGCGTCATGCAGTGTCCGGTGGGTACCGTGCGCTCCCGGATTTTCCGCGCTCGGGAAGCCATCGATAAAGCCCTGCAGCCGTTGTTGCAGGAAAACTGAGACAGCGGCGACAGCCAAGAGAGGAACGCCATGAGTCGTGAAGCCCTGCAGGAATCGCTGTCCGCAGTGATGGATAACGAAGCGGACGAACTGGAATTGCGTCGAGTGATCAATGCGCTGGACGACGTTGAAACCCGTGAAACCTGGGCTCGTTACCAGATCGCTCGGGCAGCCATGCACAAGGATCTGCTGCTGCCACGTCTGGATATCGCTGCGGCAGTGTCTGCTGCGCTGGAAGACGAAACGGCTCCGGCCAAAGTATCTCGCAGCCCATGGCGCAACCTCGGTCGTCTGGCTGTTGCAGCCTCGGTAACTGTTGCCGTTCTGGCTGGTGTTCGCCTGTACAACCAGGACGAAATTGCCGGTGTTGAACTGGCCCAACAGTCCAACCAGCCAACCTTGGCCACTCCGCAGGTCAAAGGCCCGGCTGTTCTGGCAGGCTACAGTGAGAGCTCCGAAGCCACCGGCCCTATGGCCAACGGTGTATTGCAAGGTCAACCGGGTTGGCATGATCAGCGTCTGCCAAGCTACCTGCGCCAGCATGCTCAGCAAGCTGCGCTCAAGGGTACTGAAAGCGCGTTGCCTTATGCACGTGCCGCAAGCCTGGAAAACCAATAAGGAGGATCATGCGCGCCATACCTCTACTTTCGCTTCTGCTCAGTGGCTGGTTCGTTGTTCCAGCCCACGCTGATGAGGCCCAGGACTGGTTGATCCGTCTGGGCCAGGCCGAGCAGCAGCAAAGCTTTCACGGTACTTTCGTTTACGAGCGTAACGGTAGTTTTTCTACCCATAACATCTGGCATCGTGTCCAGAATGGTCAGGTTCGCGAGCGTTTGCTTCAGCTCGACGGTTCGGCACAGGAAGTCGTGCGCATTGATGGACATACTCAATGCGTCAGCGGCACCCTGATTGCAGGGCTGGGAGACTCTCCGAACGCTGCCGCTCGTCCTCTCGATCCCAAAAAGCTGAAAAACTGGTATGAACTTGCCGTTGTTGGCAAGTCGCGTGTGGCTGGTCGAGACGCAGTGATCGTATCGCTGACGCCTCGTGACCAGCACCGTTATGGCTTTGAGTTGCACCTGGACAAGCAAACCGGTTTGCCGCTGAAATCGTTGCTGTTGAACGACAAGGGGCAATTGCTCGAACGTTTCCAGTTCACCAGCCTCGATACTGATAATGTCCCGACGGATAAGGACTTGCTGGCAGATGCCGACTGCAAGGTTATTACCCTCGACAGTGACAAGGCTTCTGCCGTCAAGACTGCTCAGGTGTGGCATTCGGACTGGCTACCGCCCGGGTTCGAACTGACCAGCAGCACGTCGCACAAAGACCCCAAAACCAAGGTTCAGGTTAACAGCCTGATGTATGACGATGGTCTGGCGCGTTTTTCGGTTTTCCTCGAGCCTTTGAACGGCGCTACCGTTACCGACACCCGGACCCAGTTAGGCCCGACTGTCGCGGTATCCCGACGCCTGACGACACCCGAAGGCGAAATAATGGTGACGGTTGTCGGCGAGATTCCGATTGGCACCGCCGAACGAATCGCGCTGTCGATGCGTAATCAAGATGTCTCTGCAACCAGCAAGCAGTGAGCTGATTACATTCATTTCCACTTCGTCGTCGAGAGCTGGAAATGTTTGCTGAGCATTTTCATTTGCAAATACTCCAAAAGTTTTTTATAGGTCAGAGCCTCACGGCTCTGGCCTTGTTTGTTGTTCCCGGAACAAAAATGCCGGACGGTGGTTTCCGGTGTTCCTTGCTCCATATCGCTTAACCCTGCTCGTCGTAACGGGAGCTGTATGTCGATACCTAGCTTGAAGTCTTATCTCTCCATTTTCGCCACCGTGCTGTTGCTCGGTCAGGCGATCCCTGCTGCGCAAGCGGCCGATCTGCCTGATTTCACCCAACTGGTCGAACAGGCTTCGCCGGCGGTGGTGAACATCAGTACCACGCAGAAACTGCCGGATCGCAAAGTCAACCAGCAGATGCCTGACCTTGAAGGCTTGCCGCCAATGCTGCGCGAGTTCTTCGAACGCGGCATGCCACCTCAGCAGCGTTCACCGCGTGGCGATCGTCAGCGTGAAGCGCAGTCGTTGGGTTCGGGTTTTATCATTTCCCCGGATGGCTACATCCTGACGAATAACCATGTGATTGCCGATGCAGACGAGATTCTCGTCCGTCTGGCTGATCGCAGCGAAATGAAAGCCAAACTGGTCGGCACCGATCCGCGTTCCGACGTGGCCCTGCTGAAAATTGAAGGTAAGGATCTGCCAGTACTCAAACTCGGCAAATCCCAGGATTTGAAAGCTGGTCAGTGGGTAGTGGCAATCGGTTCGCCATTCGGCTTTGACCACACCGTTACCCAAGGCATCGTCAGCGCCGTTGGTCGCAGCCTGCCGAACGAAAACTACGTGCCGTTCATCCAGACCGACGTGCCGATCAACCCGGGCAACTCCGGCGGCCCGCTGTTCAACCTGAACGGTGAAGTGGTCGGGATCAACTCGCAGATCTACACCCGTTCCGGCGGCTTCATGGGCGTGTCGTTCGCGATCCCTATTGATGTGGCGATGGACGTTTCCAATCAATTGAAGAGTGGTGGCAAGGTCAGCCGCGGCTGGCTGGGCGTAGTCATCCAGGAAGTGAACAAGGATCTGGCCGAATCGTTCGGGCTGGATAAACCGGCCGGTGCACTGGTCGCACAGATTCAGGATGACGGTCCGGCAGCCAAGGGTGGTCTGCAAGTGGGCGACGTGATCCTGAGCATGAACGGTCAACCGATCGTCATGTCTGCCGATTTGCCGCATCTGGTTGGCGCACTGAAATCTGGCGCGAAAGCCAATCTGGAAGTGATCCGTGAAGGTAAGCGCAAAAACGTCGAGCTGACGGTTGGCGCTATCCCGGATGAAGAAAAAGAGCTGGATGCGCTGCCGAAGTCCGGCGCTGAAACCAGCAGCAACCGTCTCGGCGTTGCCGTGGCCGAGTTGACGGCTGAGCAGAAGAAAACCTACGACCTCAAAGGTGGTGTGGTAATCAAGGAAGTGCAGGACGGTCCTGCCGCCCTGATCGGTCTGCAACCGGGTGATGTCATCACTCACCTGAACAACCAGGCCATCGGCTCCAGCAAGGAGTTCGCCGAGATCGCCAAAGCGCTGCCGAAGAACCGTTCGGTGTCGATGCGCGTTCTGCGTCAAGGCCGTGCGAGCTTCATCACCTTCAAGCTGGCTGAATAATCCGGATTGAGCGGTAAATAAAAACCGCCTCGAAAGAGGCGGTTTTTTTATGCCTGAAGCATTTCAATCGCGAAGAAGCGTCAGCCCATCATGTCCTTGACCATGCGCTCCTGCTCCATCAGCTCGCGCTGGCGGGCATCGATCCGCGAGGACAGCGGGAAGTTGCTGCCAGCCTTGCGCTTGGCGAAATCCAGTTGCTGGATCGCCTGACGGTAATCGCCGACCAAGGCAAAATATTCGGCACGCGCCTGGTGCAGGCCAATGATGTTGCCAGACAAACCACGGGTTTCGGCAACCTGATACCAGACATCCGGATCATCCGGGCGAGTCTTGAGCAATCCTTCCAGCGCTTTTTCGGCATCCGCCGCGCGGTTCTGCTTGAGCAGAAGATCGACTCGAACCTGATTCAGTGGATAGTTACCGGGGTATTGCGTGAGCATTCGATCAACCCGCGACTGGGCATCGGGCAGGCGATTGTTGGTGATGTCCAGATCGACCTGGGCGAGGTTGTAGATGATCTCGTTCGGCGCTTTGGCCAGTAACTGTTTGAGGTTCTCCCGAGCCTCGTTCAACTGACCGCCCTTGATCTGCGCGATGGCCAGGCCATAGCGGGCCACGTCGTTTTGAGGGTTCTCGTCCAGTTGCGCACGGAAACGCTTGGCGCCCAGTCCTGGTGTTTCTTCGTAGACCAACTGCACGCGGGCGCGGATCAGCTGATAACGTTTGGTATCTTCGATGCCACCGGGCCGGGCCTGTTCGGCGCGGTTGCGGGTGTCGGCGATCCGTGATTCGGTCACCGGGTGAGTCAGCAGGAATTCCGGTGGTTTGGCGTCGAAGCGGTATTGACGCATCAAGCGCTCGAACATGGTTGGCATCGAGCGTGGGTCATATCCAGCCTTTTCCAGATTGAGGATGCCGATACGGTCGGCCTCCTGCTCGTTCTGGCGGGAGAAACGCCGCTGCTCCTGAAGCGCCGCTGCCTGAGTACCGGCAATGGTCGCGATCCCGGCGTCACCGCCGCCGGCCGCTGCAATCACGATGCCGGCCAGCAGCGCCGCCATCATCGGCACTTGCATGCGCTGGGAAGCTTCGACGCCGCGGGCAAAGTGGCGCTGCGACAAGTGAGCCAATTCGTGAGCCAGCACCGAAGCGTATTCGCCCTCGGTCTGTGCGTTGAGGAACAAACCACCGTTGACCCCGACCACGCCGCCCGGCGCCGCGAAGGCGTTGAGCTGAGGGCTGTTGATCAGGATGAACTCCAGGCGTCGGTCGCTGACCTGGCTGGTCTCCACCAGCTTGTAAACGCTGGATTCGACATAGTCTTTGAGTTGCGGATCATTGAGCTGTGAAACCTGGCTGCGCAACATGGCCAGCCAGGCGCGACCGAGCTGGTATTCCTGTTGTGGCGAGACGATGGCAGAACTGGCGTCGCCGAGTGACGGCAGATCGTCGGCAAAGCCTGGTGAGGCGAGCAGGCAAGCGAGCGTCAGCAGGGTAGGGCGCAGAAAAGTCATGCACAAAGCCTTAGAAGACAAAGACCTTACTGTAGCCGGACACCGGGCTTGCGACCAGATATTCTAGGCTGCTCGACTGACCTGAACCGGAGTGAAGCAATGACTGACGCTTTAGCCCATGACGCAGAGCTGGACGCCAGCGGCCTGAATTGTCCGTTACCGTTGCTCAAGGCAAAAATGGAACTCAACAAGCTTGCAAGCGGCGCGGTGCTCAAGGTGATCGCTACCGATGCGGGCTCCCAGCGCGACTTTCGCACCTTTGCCAGGTTGGCCGGTCATACGCTGCTGCGCGAAGAAGACGAAGCGGGCGTCTACCGTTACTGGTTGAAAAAAGCCTGAAACCGACAGCGCCAAAACCTAAGGATTATTGATGTTCAAAGTGTTACGCGACTGGATTCAGCGCTACTTCTCCGATGAAGAAGCCGTGGTACTTGCCGTGCTGCTGGTGCTGGCGTTTACCGCGGTGCTCACCCTCGGCGGCATGTTGGCGCCGGTACTGGCCGGGATGGTGCTGGCATACCTGATGCAGGGCCTGGTGGTGACGCTGGAGCGTCTGCGCGTACCAGGCGCTGTCGCGGTGGGATTGGTGTTTGCGCTGTTCATGGGCGCGCTGATGCTGTTCATTGTCGTGGTGTTGCCGCTGCTCTGGCACCAGTTGATTACGCTGTTCAATGAGCTGCCGGGCATGCTCGCCAAGTGGCAATCTTTGCTGTTGTTGCTGCCGGAGCGCTATCCACATCTGGTCTCCGATGAGCAAGTGTTGCAGGCGATCGAGGCGGCGCGTGGCGAGATCGGCAAGTTCGGCCAGTGGGCGTTGACGTTTTCGCTGTCGAGTCTGCCGCTGCTGGTGAACATCATGATCTATCTGGTGCTGGTGCCGATCCTGGTGTTCTTTTTCCTCAAGGATCGGGCAATGATCGGCGAGTGGGTGCGCGGCTATCTACCGCGTGAGCGGGCGCTGATCACGCGAGTGGCGCAGGAAATGAACCGGCAGATCGCCAATTACATTCGTGGCAAAGGCATCGAGATCGTGATTTGCGGCGGTGTGACTTACATCGCTTTCGTCGCACTCGGGCTCAACTATGCCGCGCTGCTGGCGTTGCTGGTCGGTTTATCGGTGGTGGTGCCGTATGTCGGCGCGGTAGTGGTGACCGTGCCAGTGCTGCTGATTGCGCTGTTCCAGTGGGGCTGGAGCGATCAATTCATTTATCTGATGGCGGTCTACGGAATCATCCAGACACTGGATGGCAACGTACTGGTGCCGTTGCTGTTTTCCGAAGCGGTCAACCTGCACCCGGTGGCAATTATTTGCGCGGTGCTGCTGTTCGGCGGGTTGTGGGGTTTTTGGGGTGTGTTCTTTGCGATTCCTCTGGCGACGCTGTTCAAGGCAGTGCTCGATGCCTGGCCGCGTAAGGAACCCGTGGTGGCGCCGTTGCTTTAAAACAAAAGATCGCAGCCTGCGGCAGCTCCACAGTTTTCGGTGTCACCGCACAATATGCGATCGAACATCGAACATGCAGGAGTTGCCGCAGGCTGCGATCTCTTGATCCTCAGGCTTTATTCAGCGCTTGAGCAGCAGCCAAAACTGCATCGACATGCCCCGGTACCTTCACGCCACGCCATTCCTGGCGCAGCACGCCGTTCTTATCAATCAGGAACGTGCTGCGATCAACACCCAGGTATTCCTTGCCGTAAAGCTTCTTGAGCTTGATCACGTCGAACAACTGGCAGACAGCCTCGTCCTTGTCGCTGATCAGCTCGAACGGAAACTCCTGCTTGCCCTTGAAGTTCTCGTGAGACTTCAGGCTGTCGCGGGAGATACCGAAGATTTCCGTGTTGGCGGCCTTGAACGCCGCGTACTGATCACGAAAGCCCTGACCCTCGGTGGTGCAGCCCGGGGTGCTGTCCTTCGGATAGAAGTAGATCACCACTTGCTTGCCCTTCAGGGCAGACAGGCTGACGGTTTGCCCGCTGGTGGCAGGGGCTTCGAAATCCGCAACCGGTTGGTCGATGACAACGGCCATGAAAGCTTCCTTACATTGGGTTTTGTGGGCGCCAGGGTTCGATCAGGGCATCGAGGTTCATGGCGTCTGAGAAATCCAGGAACTGATCACGCAGCCAACTGATCTGGGTGCCGGCCGGCAGGGTCACGGTGAACGTGGCGTTGAGCATGGTGCCACCGGTCTGTGGTGCCTGATACGTGTCGCACGTCAGGTTTTCCAGTTCGACATTGTGATCCATGAAGAACTGGCACAGCTCATTGATGATGTCCGGACGATACGCGGAGCTGACGTAAGCCACGTATGGCAGCGCCTGCGGACGGTTCTCCAATGGTGCGCTGCGCACCACGTTGACGGTGAACGCGTGCTTCTTGGCGAGACCTGACAGGCTGCCTTCCAGGCGTGCGAGGGCGTCCCAGCTGCCAGAGATTTCGAGAATCAGCGCGCTGCACTCGCCATGGCGGGTCAGGCGGGAAGTAACCACGGCGCAGCGATTTTCATGGCTGGCGCGGCACAGGACGTTAGTCAGCTCCATGGGGTTGGCGCCGAGGGCACTGATGACAAGGAATTGTTCGCGAACTGTGGGGGTGGACATGCAGCATTCCTAAAGCGATGAGCGGTCGGTAGGTTTACGGGCGTTGATCGCCGCAGAGTGCCCGTGTGCCCATTAAGGCTGTCCGTTCAGAAAGCCCCGGCAAGCGCTCGCTGCTCGCTCCACTCAACGGGAGCGCGTCGATGCGACGCTGGAACGGGGCCTGGGAGGCCGAAAAGGGAGGCTGAAACCCGGCGTACAAGCTGATCAGTACCGATCAAAGTCTGAAGGGTAGCGAAAAGCGACGCCAAGGGGAATGGCGGCAGCGCAGTACTTTGCTTGTGCAAGCATCTTGGCGCCAGTACCATTACCGCTCTCTTTTTCCGGCAGGAGCGGTTTCATGATTGCGGGCAGTATGGTGGCACTGGTCACTCCCATGGATGCACAAGGGCGTCTTGACTGGGACAGCCTCAGCAAACTCGTGGACTTCCACCTCAAGAACGGCACCCATGCCATTGTCGCGGTCGGTACTACCGGCGAGTCGGCAACCCTTGATGTAGAAGAACACATCGCCGTCATCAAAGCCGTGGTCAAACAGGTTGCAGGCCGTATTCCGGTCATCGCCGGCACCGGCGCCAACTCGACTCGCGAAGCCGTCGAGCTGACCCGCAACGCCAAGGAAGCTGGCGCCGATGCCTGCCTGCTGGTCGTTCCGTACTACAACAAGCCGACTCAGGAAGGCTTGTATCAGCATTTCAAACACATCGCTGAATCTGTCGACATCCCACAGATTCTCTACAACGTTCCTGGCCGCACGTCATGCGACATGCAGGCCGAGACCGTGATTCGCCTGTCCACCGTGCCGAACATCATCGGCATCAAGGAAGCCACCGGCGACCTGGTTCGTGCCAAAGCGATCATCGATGGCGTGAGCAAGGATTTCATCGTGCTGTCCGGTGATGATCCGACCGCCGTCGAGCTGATCCTGCTGGGCGGCAAGGGCAATATCTCGGTTACTGCCAACGTCGCTCCGCGCGAAATGGCTGATCTGTGCGAGGCCGCGCTCAAGGGCGACGCCGAGACCGCACGGGCAATCAACGAAAAACTGATGCCGCTGCACAAAGACCTGTTCATCGAAGCCAACCCGATTCCGGTGAAGTGGGCTTTGGTTGAAATGGGCCTGATGCACGAAGGCATCCGCCTGCCACTCACCTGGCTGAGCACTCCTTGTCATGAAACGCTTCGCTCGGCCCTGCGCCAGTGCAGCGTCCTGGTTTAATTGAGGAAGTACAACGCATGAAGCGAATGGCCGGACTTTCCGCACTTGCCTTGATTATCTCCAGCACCAGCGGCTGCGGATGGGTCTGGGGGCCGGAAGGTTATTTCCGCGACCGTGGTAGCGATTACCTGCAAGCGCAACAGACTGCACCGATGCAACTGCCAGCAGACGTCAGCACTTCCAAGCGTCTGGATCCGCTGTTGCCGATCCCGCGCAACGTCGCTGACGACACCGCCAAGGGCGAGTACGTGGTTCCACGTCCTCAGCCGTTGTCGGCCGTTGCCGATGCCAGCGACTACTCGCTGCAGAAGAGTGGCGATACCCGTTGGGTCGTGGCCCAGCATCCACCGGCCGAAGTCTGGCCAGTGGCTGTGCAGTTCTTCCAGGACAACGGTTTCCGTCTGGATGAACAGCGTCCACAAACCGGCGAATTCACCACCACCTGGCAGCATTCCGACGAGCTGTCGGCAGCAATGGCCAAGCGCCTGAGCGCAGCCGGCGTCAGCACCGACAGCGAAACCCGCGTTCGTGTGCGGATCGAGCCAGGCGTGCAGCGCAACACCAGTGAAATCTACGTGGTCAGCGCCGAGCGTCCTGCCGGCAGCAGCGCCGATGTGGCCTTCACCAACCGTTCGGTCAACACGGGTCTGGACGCCGCTCTGGTCGACGACATGCTCGCGAGCATGAGCCGTATCTCCGAGAAGGGCGGTTCGGTGTCGATGTTGGCGTCCCGTGATTTCGATACCCCGAGCCGCGTCAGTCTTAACGAAGATGGCAGCGGTAACCCGGTGTTGAACGTCGGTACCGACCTTGACCGTGCCTGGTCGAGCGTTGGCCGTGCACTGGAACAAGGTGAATGGCGCGTTGAAGACATCAACCGCAGTCTGGGCCTGTACTACATCAACCTGGCCGAAAAAGCCGAGAAGAAAGACGACAAGCCTGGTTTCTTCAGCGGCCTGTTCGGTAGCGCGCCGAGCAAGGAAGAAGTTGAAGCCCGTGCCGAGCGTTATCAGGTTCGCCTGAGCAAGGTTGGCGAGAACATTCAGGTGACCGTCGAGAAAAACATCAACACCGTTGCGCCGGCTGACGTGGCGCGCAAAGTGTTGAGCGTAATTCAGGACAACCTAGGCTGATCACATGCGTTTTGCCGTTCTCGGCAGCGGTAGCCAAGGGAACGGCACGCTGATCGCCAGTGCTGATACGTATGTGCTGGTGGATTGTGGTTTTTCCCTGCGGGAAACCGAAAAACGCCTGTTGCGCCTGGGTGTAAACCCGGCGCAACTGAGCGCGATACTCGTAACCCACGAACATGCCGACCACGTGCATGGCGTGGGTTTACTGTCTCGGCGCTACAATCTGCCGGTCTACCTCAGTCGCGGCACACTGCGCGGGATGCGCAAACCGATTGAACCCGCAGGCTTTCTGGCCGGCGGCGAGCAACTGCAGATCGGTGCACTGAACATCGGGGTCATTGCCGTGGCCCACGATGCGCAGGAACCGACCCAGTATGTATTCAGTGACATCGAGCAGCGGCGCTTCGGCCTGCTGACCGACCTGGGTTCCTACTGCGAGCGGGTGCTGGAGGGTTATCGGGATCTCGATGCGTTGATGATCGAATCCAACCATTGTCGTGACATGCTGGCCCGTGGTCACTACCCGTACTTTCTCAAGCAGCGGGTGGGCGGCGAGCTGGGACATTTGAACAACCATCAGGCGGCATTCCTGGTGTCCGAGCTGGGCTGGCAGGGGCTGCAACATCTGGTCCTGGCTCATCTGAGCAGCAAGAACAACTTGCCGCAGCTGGCCCGACAATGTTTTGTCGACACCCTTGGGTGCGACCCGGACTGGCTGCAACTGGCCGATCAAGATTCAGGGCTCGACTGGCGCCACATCGCCTAGCCCACCTACTTAGCAAGCGGAGCCCATCATGGAAAAACGTGAAGAACTCTACCGCGGCAAAGCCAAATCGGTTTACAAGACCGACGACGCTGACCGCTTGATCCTGCTGTTTCGCAACGACACTTCGGCGTTCGACGGCAAGCGCATCGAACAGCTCGACCGCAAAGGCATGGTGAACAACAAGTTCAACGCCTTCATCATGCAGAAGCTCGAAGCGGCCGGCATTCCGACCCAATTCGACAAACTGCTGGGCGACAACGAGTGCCTGGTGAAGAAGCTGGACATGATCCCGGTCGAGTGCGTCGTGCGTAACTATGCCGCGGGCAGCCTGGTCAAGCGTTTGGGTGTGGAAGAGGGCATCAAGCTCAATCCGTACACCTTCGAACTGTTCCTGAAGGACGACGCCAAGGGCGACCCGTTCATCAACGAATCCCACGTTGTGGCATTCGGCTGGGGCACCGCCGAGCAACTGGTCCGCATGAGAGAACTGTCGCTCAAGGTCAACGAAGTCCTGAGCAAACTGTTCGACGACGCAGGCCTGTTGCTGGTCGACTTCAAGCTTGAATTCGGCGTATTCAGCGACGGCTCCATCGTCCTGGGCGACGAGTTCAGCCCGGACGGCTGCCGTCTTTGGGACAAGGACACCAAGAAGAAGATGGACAAAGACCGCTTCCGTCAGGGCCTCGGTGACGTTATCGAAGCCTACGAAGAAGTCGCCAATCGTCTGGGCGTACCGCTTTAATCGACGCAAGCATCTGATAGCACGCAGATTTTTTCGAAAGAGGGTTTGCTTTCGGTAAAAGTGTTGTTATGATGCGCGCCGTTGGAGAGATGCCAGAGTGGCCGAATGGGACGGATTCGAAATCCGTTGTACCTTCACCGGTACCTAGGGTTCGAATCCCTATCTCTCCGCCATTATTGAACAAGACGAAGCCCCCGTAATCATTGCTGATTACGGGGGCTTTTTCGTTTCTGTGAATTCATTTAGGGCATTTCTAGGGTATAAACCTTGCCCGACATGCCGCTCTAGTCCTGTCTAAACCCCAGCATTTTTGACACAACACCCGCCATGCTCTTGGTGTCTTTGGGTATCCACCTCCCATAATGTTTTCTCACCATCGTTGTGTCAGCGTGTCCAAACTGCCTCAGCGTGCTCAAGATCGACGTCCGACCCCACATTGTTAACCCTGTCTAGCTGATTGGATTTAAGAATGCCGTCGCCGAAAGCGTCACCCCAGACGCCCCGTACTACAGTGAAAATGTCATTTACGGTTTTCGGGGAGAGACCTTGTTTCAGTAGGTGTGCTTGAAAAAGCCCTATATCGCTCTTGCTGATATCGAGGATTCGGCGCCTGCCAAACTTGGTCTCCACGTGTTTTGATTTGCTCACGTAATTGACGGCGGTGCTAGATGCTTTAAGCGCCTTTTGAACCTCAGCCAGCGGTCGATGCCTTCGTTGACTGTACGCTTTAGGGAGGGGCCGCCGGTGCCCGTGAACATGGCGGCCCTTGGTGAGTTGGGAAAGTGAGCCGCATAGTCGAAGCGGCGCTCTTTAATCTCCGCCAGGATGGTGCGCCGATTTGTATTGGGGTCGTCATGTGGTGTGCTCCTGAGATTGTCGTTGGCTATTCGTTGGGCGCTTGTATTCACAGTCATTGGTGCTCGCTTAAGGGATGGACAGCGAAATGAGTGATCTTGAGAGACAGCCGGGTGTCATGCATATTGCGTGAAGCACGTGTAGGGCGTGTGTGCAGAGATATTGATATTGGCAGGGCTGCTCCGCTGAGCGGTCTCACGAAAACAGATGCGTCACGGTAGACATCGATGGATAGAGCCAACAATCAAAGGGATTCGGTCGATGACAAGAGGGCAGGCGACCGGCCGCCCGGTGTAGTTCTGGACTTGCGTTGGCTTATCTTCACCCTCGTGGTGCTCTCGGTACTGGCCACTTTAGGCAACAGCCTCATCACGGCCTATCGAGTGCAACGGGATGCGCTGGTAGAACATGCGCTTCAGTCAAACAGTGCTTACGCGGCGAAAGTAGCCTCAAGCCTTTCTGAATTTATTCGCTCGGCGCAGAGCCACCTGCACTACGGTGCTGTGGAGTTGGGCAAGGAGTGGGGCAATGCCAAGGAATTGCGTGCCGAAGCGATGCGTCTGCAGAAGCAGGATGCCGATTTCAATTCAATAGCGATTGTCGATGTTGATGCCAGGGTGCTGGAAGCGTATCCGGATACGCTGCAAATCATCGGTTCTACACTGCTCTCCGATGCCGTTCAGAACGCCATCGAGGCGAGGCGCCCGTTTATCAGTCCTGCTTACAAATCAGCGGCTGGGAACCTGGTCGTGTTCGTCTCTGAGCCCATCTATGATTCGTCAAACCGTTACGTTGGCATCATTGGCGGTTCGATTTACCTGCAGCAGGACAATGCGCTGCATACCTTGATCAGCCAGCATTTTTATCACACCGGGACATTTGCCTTCGTCGCGGATCAGAATCGGCATCTGCTCTATCACCCCGAGACGTCGCGAATTGGCGAAACGCTTGGATGGAGCAAGACCGTGGACGCTGCGTTACGCGGCGAGAGCGGATTCATGGAGGTGCCCAATTACAAGGGCATACCAATGCTTGCGGGATACGCTCAGGTTCCGGGCGCCGGTTGGGCTGTGGTCGCACAGCAGCCGCGCGAGGTCAGCCTTGCGCCCCTGAAGACGTTGATGGATAACGTGATATTGGGCATGGTGCCAGCGGCTCTGATCGGCTTTGTCCTGATGTGGTGGGGGGCTCTGTTGATCTGTCGACCTTTGCACCAGCTTTCCAGCATCGCTGGCCAATTGTCGGCACCGCGAGCGACTGAGAAACTTCACCACGTGAAGGCATGGTATCGGGAGGCTTTTTCTATTCGTCAAGCGATGCTGACCAGCGTGCAGCTTTTGCAAGCAAAAATAGGCCGCCTCAATCAGCAGGCGTTTACTGACCCGCTGACAGGTATTGCCAATCGCAGGGCGATGGATGAAGAGTTGCTTGGGCTAGAGCAGGCAGGCCGCACATATTCGGTACTGTCACTGGATATCGATCATTTCAAAAAAGTGAATGATACCTTCGGCCACGATAAGGGCGACTTGGCGATCAGGCAGGTCGCTGCAACACTGGCGAGCTACTCACGCACCGGTGATCTCGCGTGTAGAGCGGGTGGAGAAGAGTTCTTGCTGATTCTGCCGGATACCGATCTCGAATCGGCGAATTTGATTGCCGAGCGAGTTCGGCAAGCCATCGCTACGAGTGACATCCCTGGAGTCGGGCGTATTACCGCGTCGATCGGTGTCGCGACTTGTGTGCAAGCACCCACTCCCGCAGACGTTGTGCTCAAGCAGGCAGACGAATGCTTGTATCGCGCCAAACAGAGCGGGCGTAATAGAGTGGAATCGTGCCTTGCATCAACGCTCCAAAGTGCCGGACCAGAATAAGATGAATCAGGCGTATAACCCGCGCTTTCGACTCGCTGATGGCTTGTTGATTGGCTCCAGGATTTTAAGATAAAAGCAGTAATCCTTATCAACGACCCGACACGTCAAACCACGGCCAAGACGCGTCAATAGCCATTGCTCAGGCGGTGAAATGAACAGTTCAAGGATCAGCAGCCAGGGTATGCTCCTGGCGCTGCTATCGGTGATCGTCCCGCTGGTCCTCACTTTTGCGGGTGGATGGCTGTTGACGACCTATGTCGCCAACGAACGACTCCACACCCTCGCGCAGATTGCCAGTCAACGCGCCAGTGCTACGTTTGAACAGGCATCCCAAACACTCAAAAACGTTGCCCTTACCGATCTGCAACCTTGCACGCCGGAAAGCATCGAGCAGATGCGCATGATTGCCATGAACACTTTTTCGGTTGAGTCGGTGGGCTACGAGGAAGATGTGTTTGCCTGTACTTCCTGGGGCACTACGTCGCCACGCGCCACTAAGTGGCCCGAGGATTTCGTCACCGAGGATGGCGTGAAGGTTTCCATCGAGGCGTACGACGACAACCCTCTGATCAAGCCGATGCTGGCCCTGCAGTTCGCGGCGTTCAATGTTCTGGTGGATCCCGAGCAATTTCGCGAAGTGGACCTCGATGAAGGCATCAAGCTGGCAGTGGGGACGCGGCAAGGCCGCTTGCTGGGCCCTGCGCGGCCTAACATGGCGAGCTTCCTGGCATTGGTCCATCAAGGCCCGACTCACGGTCTGAAAGACGGTTTTCTCTATACATCGGCGGCGCAGGGCAACTTCACAGTCATTGCAGCTATCCCGCGGCAGGAACTGCTGCGAAGTCTCTGGAAACATGTGCTTTATCTGCTGCCTGTTGGCCTGATTGTGTCGGCAGCGTTGCTATTGGCGAACCTGCGCTGGTGGCGGCGAAAACTGTCACCGCTTAACGCGTTGGAGCAGGCTGTACGCCGGAACGAGTTTCTCGTCCATTACCAGCCAATCATCGAGATTGAAACCCATCGATGCATTGGAGCCGAGGCGTTGGTCCGCTGGCAAAAAACAGACGGCACAATCGTCTATCCCGACCACTTCATTCCTTTGGCCGAGTCCAGTGGGCTGATTGAGGGCATCACGAATCAGGTGATACAGACCGTTCTAAATGACCTCGGGACAATACTGGCCAGTGATCGCTCGATGCATGTGGCATTGAACCTGGCGGCGGCCGACGTGTGTACAGGGCACTTTTTGCCGAAGCTACTGGAGGAGGTTCAGCGCCTGGACGTTCTCCCGGGGCAAATTTGGCTGGAGGTGACTGAGCGCAGCCTGCTCGATCCTGCTCCAGCCAAAATCACCATAGAACGTGCGCGTAATGCCGGTTTTATTATCGCGCTGGATGACTTCGGTACAGGCTATTCAAGTTTGCAGTATCTGCAGCAGTTGCCGCTCGATGCGCTCAAGATCGACCGGTCGTTCGTTGAGCAGGTCGGTGCAGCTGCTGAAAAGACGCTCTTGGTCACTCACGTCATTCAGATGGGGCGTGCCTTGGAATTGACGCTGATTGCAGAGGGCGTCGAGACGACAGGGCAGCTCGACTACCTACGTGCGAACCAGGTCCGTTACGCTCAGGGATGGCTGTTCGCGAAGGCTATGGATTGCGCGCAGTTCAAAAAACTCTACTGGGCAAGCAGGCCCTTGGCGCTGCGGCATAGCGACGATGTTAATGTGAGTTCTTGAGTGGCTCGGCGGCGTGGTAACAACCTGTAGGTCTCGAGTTTTACCAATGTCGGGCCCTGCATGCGCCTATGCACGGACAGTCGCACTCTGAGCCCTTTCTTGGCATATTTTTTCGGCCGGCGGGTGGTGAATTGCCAGCATTTTCACAGAAGTGACCTACACGAAATTGTTCGTAGTAGCGTCCGAAGCTCTGAGGGCCAAACTTGCGCTATTTTCGAGACTGTAGATGGACATTTCTCGCTTAAATGAACTCTTTTTCGAGCACAATTGTGTAGCTTCGATGAATCTCGAAATGATGGATTTCAAATACAACCTCACCTTGACTATGTCGTCCTCCAAAGACCCGGAAACAGAGGGTGTGACGGCTGTTTTTCATGATGTCAGCGCACTGAACCTAAACGACTTCGGTGGCGGGCTAACCCAATTCATGGACCTCGTCGTGACGCGAATCGATAACGGCCTGGACAGAATCAGGTACGAATTGAAAGATGTTGAGGAAGAGAAAATCTCTTTCTATTTTTCGACTTTCAGCGCGCGAGGCCATGAGGAGTAAGTCTGCGGATATTAATAGGAGCGCTGGCGGTAGCGCTGTTGGCAGGATGTATGGATACCCATGCCAGTCCTTGAACGTCATACCCCGGAATGTTTGCGGGTGGAGACCTCAAAATCACCTGCTAAATAGTCATCCCCTGGTGCAACTAATCCTTAGCAGTGCACCCGTCGCGACAGGCAGATAACGGCCAGAAGCGGACATAACCGGCCGCTCGAAAGGCGCCTGAGACATCTTTATATCCTGCACTTGATCTATTCTGGATCGTGACAACACACGCAAAGCTTGTTTCCTTCAGGGTCTCGAAAGTACGCCCCATAAAAATCCGGGTGGTATTCGGGTCGCAGGCCCGGAGTGCCTTCGCATGTTCCATCCAAGACCAACGCCAAAGCATGGGCGTTGCGTACGATCTGTCTATTAGGTGCTAGTAGAGCAATCATTTGCCCATTCCCTAGCGTCGCAGATTGGCTGTCGAACGGTTTGCCCACCACGAAAAGAGGCCGTGCAGTGTCGGGGTGTTTCCAGCCAGCCCATGGGCGTTCAAAGTCTGTGAACTTGAGATCAAGTCCGAGTATCTCCATGACCCCTTGATAAAACACAAGTGCTCTATTGAAGTCATTCACTCCGATGAATACATGTGAAATCATTTTTGTCCTAAAAAGAGGAAGCCTTCTCGCAACATACCAAGAATTTTCAGGCTGTGTTCAACCTCTGGCCTGAAACATACTCCGTCGAACTTGGAAGATGTTTTTACACTAACGGGGCCGATTGCTGCGTGTGGTGAAGTGCTGCTATCGACCCAGGCTGTGTGAAAGCACAAGCAGCATTTTGAAGTCCTCGTCTTTACGGAAATCTGCCAGCGTTCGGTCAGTCGGCGAACTTGGAGTTTGCTCAGAAACGCGATGTCCACTCCGATTACAATCGCCGCCGCTGATCGAAAACGTTTTTCGATTGGTACCCTGTACCTATTCCCGAAGCTGCTTGCGTTACATCCGGCCATCTAGAATGGGTTCCAGGCCTAGTTTTGAAACGAGCCCGAAACCCTCTCTAAATATAAGCCGCTCTCCACAAACGATAGGTGTGCCGACTACATCGGAGGACGTTGCAATTTGACCCACTCCTGTACGGTTGGTCGTTGCCATTGGCGCTGCGCGTACTCCACCAGCGCGGGTGGTACGGAGTCGCCGTTGAATATCAGCCGGTTGAGCATCAAGGCCAGATCCACATCGGCGATCGACCATTGACCGAACAGGTACTCGGGGCTGTCGGACAGTAGCGTTTGTGCGGCACTGCACAGCTTGCGCGCTGCCGACTCGGCAGCTGGCGACAAGGGGTTTGATTTGAGTCCATAAAACACAACCAATGTGGATCGTTCCTGCCGAATGGGCAGCAGGTCACTCCGCACCCATGCCTGGACTTGTCGTGCCTTTGCATGCTGCATCATGTCTTGTGGGTAAACCGGCGCCTGGGGGAAAACGTCTTCCAGGTACTCAGTGATCGCCGACGATTCAGATAAGGCGAAGTCGCCGTGCACAAGTGTGGGTACCCGCTGGGTCTGCGAGAGGCTGGCATAGTCCTCTGACTGGTTTTCGGACGAGTCGAGGTCTAGCGGGATCATTTCAAATTCGATGCCCTTTTCGCGGAGTACCACGAAAGCCGACATGGCATAGGGGCTGCAAAATTGAGAGTCAACGTACAAGCGCAGGCGGGAATTATTCACAGGTCATCTCCTTATGCAGAAGGAGGCACGCTACGAGATTTACAGCGATAAATAAAATTCATGATGTTCATGGGCGTATTCCTGACCGGAATACTTTGTTGCCGCCTGCCCTCGTCTGGCTTCCTTCAGATTGGGCGCGCTCTGTTTTGGAGGTGACCGCGCCACGACAGGTACCCCGGCTTATCATTCAGCGGTCGTGCTGAAGACTAGGCAGTTTCTCCCACCCTGTATCCTATAAATGCGGGCCGTCTGTGTCTGTCGGCACCATCGCCCGAATGATACGGTCTGCATTTATTGCATATCGATGAGGCAAAAATGGATCTCACTGCAATCCCATTTGGTACCACCGATTGGTCAACGATAGAGCCGGTGGCGCATGCCGGTCAGACAGGCACAGCCTATTGGCGTACCTGCCAGTTTGGATCAGCTCGTGTGCGGATGGTTGAATACAGCCCTGGATATTTGGCCGATCACTGGTGTTGGAGGGGGCACATCCTGTTGTGCCTGGAGGGTCAATTGGATACAGAACTTGAAGATGGTCGTCAGTTCACACTGACGCCAGGCATGAGCTATCAAGTGGGCAATAATGCTGAGGGGCACCGTTCATCCACCACGATCGGGGCGAAGTTGTACATTGTGGATTAGTCGTGGGGGCGACCTGTAAACGCACCCCACCAATCCGTTGGCAGCGGATGCTCCCGTAATCAGGGAGCTGAAATATACCTCTAGGAATGACTGCTTTTGGCCGAGAGCCGGCGTTTCTGTTTAGGGCAAAATTAGGGCATATGGAAGGCCCCTTGAGCCCACTGTACGCCAACGGCGAAGCTCGAAAGCGCCGTTTTTGGCGGGCTAAAGCGGCCTGCAAGGACTTCAGAAGGGGTTCGAATTCCTATCTCTCCGCCATACATAGAAAAAGCCCCCAGGACGAACCTGTGGGGCTTTGCATTTCAGCCGGGTCTACATCAAACCCCTCGGCGGTCCGCTCACGGCTGAGAATGCCCCAGCTTCCGTTTGATCAGTTCATAAACTTCCTTGTGCGTCGAGTTATCCAGCGAGTTGTCCTTGCATGCCGAGGCAAGGAAGGTTTTGACTTCCTCCTTGGCGTGCGGATACAGGCTGGCGACGTAGTCGGCTTCGTGGGCTTGTGTGCAGTTGAAATGCTTGTCGTCTTTAGCTTTGTCTCTAGCCATGTCTGCGGCTCCTTTTGAGTTCAATGATTGGGTGAAACCGGGCCGGATTGCCCCATATGCCACAGAGCGTAGGAGAGGAAAGGAGGCCCGCCAGTCGTTAAAGCAAAAAAGGAAAAGGCTGTAGGACGGTGTCGCGCAGTGACTCTCGCGGTTAAATTTCCTTAACCGGTGTATCTCCATGCGCACCCTTGATCAACTCGATCACGTGTAAACAATCCGCCTTGTTCACATACGACTCGCCACTGGCGATGGTCTCGTGATTGCCCGCGCGCAGCCTCCAGCGCCATTGGCCTTTGCCTGTAGTGGGGGTGCCTCTGGATTGCCTGTAAATCTCGAAATACATTCAGTTCGCTCCATGCGATTAATACGTGCGACAGCCTGTGTGGCGCATCGACGCAAGCCTAGCGCAGGCGGTTTTTTTGGCCATCGGACATTTGTTTCCAATCGTTGGAGGATGTTTCTGAAGGGCTTGAGCCAGAGCGTCTGGTGTGTCCGGTTGATTGGCTGTATGGCGTACTTTCTCGACAGACTTCTCCCGCGCCCCCATTAGGTTTTTTCGTCAGTTGCTCGATCTTGAGTTGGTCATCCGGACGGGTTTGAATCGCCTGCCGGTGGACCGACGCATCATGGCGATGGACGCCGCCCCCCAGGCCTTTCTACACTGCCCGCATTCCGGGGAGCAGGGGGCTATGGATGAACCGCAATGAACTTCGCAAGGCTGACATCAACCTGATGGTGGTGTTCGAGACCTTGATGCTCGAACGCAACGTCACCCGCGCGGCGGAAAAGCTGTTTCTCGGCCAGCCGACCATCAGCTCGGCGCTCAACCGATTGCGCACGATGCTCAACGATCCGTTGTTTATTCGCGTCGGCCACCGTATGGAGCCGACGGCCCGTGCCGAAGATATCTTTCGCCACCTCAAGCCTGCGCTGGATTCGCTGTCGGTGGCGCTGAGCCTGACCCGCGATTTCGATCCGGCGGTGAGCACCATGACCTTCCGCATCGGGCTGTCCGATGACGTTGAGTTCGGTCTGCTGCCGCCGCTGTTGCGCGCGCTGCGTCAGGAAGCACCGAGCGTCGTGTTTGTAGTGCAACACGTCGATTACTGGCGGATCCCCGACTTGCTGGCCGCCGGCGACATCACCGTCGGCATCAGCCAGACCCGTGGCCTGCCGGCCAATGCCAAGCGCAAACTGCTGCGGCACATTCAGCCGAGCATCCTGCGTGCCGACGCCTCCGATACACCGCTGACCCTCGATGAATACTGCGCGCGTCCGCACGTGCTGGTGTCCCACACGGCCAACGTCAGCGGCTTCGCCGATGAGTGGCTGGCGGAACTCGGTCGTACCCGTCAGGTGGTGCTGTCGGTGCCGCAATACAGCGCGTTGCCGGCGCTGTTGGCCGGCACCGACCTGATCGCCAGTCTGCCGGACTACACCGCCGCAGCCATGGCCACTTCCGGATTGCTGTTCAAGGAACCGTTCCCGTTCAAGACGCCGACGCTGGACCTGTCGATGGTCTGGCTCAGCCACGTCGACAGCGACCCGGCCGAGCGCTGGCTGCGCTCGCGGCTTGAAGCGTTCATGAGCGAAAGACCTCTGATCCCGGCGTGACCCCAACAAGGGCGCTGCGACTGGCTGTGTTATATGTATGCCCCCCCAACCCGCTGACTGGAGCATCCCCATGCCACACCTGCACATGGAATACACCGCCAACCTGCCGCAGTTGAACGCCGACCTCGCGTTGATCCGGCTAAACAACACGTTGGTGGGTTCCGGTCAGTTCGCCGCCGAGTTCGATATCAAGAGCCGTGCGGTAAAAGTGGAAACCTTCAAGGTCGGCACGGCCATGGGCGAGCGGGCGTTTGTGCATGTGAAACTGGCGCTGCTCAGTGGTCGTTCGGCGGAGACCAAGAAGCAGCTGTCGCAAAGTCTGCTGGCGGTGTTGCAGGAGCTTTGCGAATGGCCGGCCGGCGTCGAGGTGCAGTTGTGTGTGGAACTGTTGGATATCGACCGCGAGTCCTACAGTAAAGCCGCCATTTAGCCTGCTTCCAGCTCGCTGCACACCTTGATCACTTGCTCGCGCAGCCACACGTTGGCGCTGTCCTGATCGGCGTTCTGGCTCCATTGCATATCGAGGGTGAATCCCGGCAGGCCATTGGGCGCCTCACAGTGATTAAACACCGCATCGTTGGTGAGTAAACGCTGGATGCGCCGGGGCAGGGTGAGGATGAAATCTGTGCCGGTGATCATCTTCAGTGCGGCGCTGTAACTGTTCGAGCGCGCGACGATCTGGCGTTTCTGTGCCTGCCGTGCCAGCCAACCGTCGACCATATTGGTGGTGGACGTCCACGGTGTCGGGAACACATGCCGCCGCTCGGTGAACGCTTGCAGGCTCAATCGCGGCTCCAGTGGCGTGGCGCGTTTGTCGAAGACGCAGACCAGGTCATCCTCCAGCAGCATTCGCGATTTCAGGTCAGTGTGGTGGCGGTGAAAATTGGGGCCGAAACTGATCACCAGATCGAGGCTGCCGTCGCGCAATTCGTCGGCCGGGACGTCAGTTTCGAACTTGTGCACGTTGACCATCACCGGCAAGTCATCGAAGTCGAAACGTTTCAACAGGCGGGGCAGAATCAGTTGCTCGAAATATTCCGGTGCGCAGATGTTGAACGTGACCGCTTGCTGGGTCGGGTTGAACACCGGGGCGCCGGCGTGGCACAGGTTGATACTTTCAAGAATCTTCTGCACATGGCCGTACATGCTGCAGGCCTTGTAGGTGGGGCGCATGCCCGTGCGAGTGTTGATGAATAGCTCGTCTTCGAAACTGGTGCGCAGTTTTTTCAGGCAATAACTGACGGTGGACTGACTGACATACAGCGTTTCCGAAACATCGGTGACGCTGCTCTGCTCATACACGGCGACAAACACCATGAGATCCTGCATGTCGAGTTTTCGAAGCAAGTTACTGTTCAGCATCCGTACTGTCTCGCTGTGCTTCTTGCGCTGAATACGCGCAAACGTGTGCGAACGATCCTAACGGAACGATGGTTCCAGGACAAAGCCTTGTAGGACATTTCACGGACAGTTGTGGGACAGAAAGTTTTAGGAAGACGACTTCATCAATCAAACCGCTGAAACATGGCCAGAGGCCTCTAGCCCGATCATTGGAACTGGCGTGCGTAATGCCGGGGATCGAAACGCCACACCATGAGAAGCATGACCACCATCACTGCGGTCAGTGACCACCACGCCCATTCGAAGCTGCCCAGCTGATCGCGGATCATCCCCGCCATCAGTGGCGAGAGCCCGGCAATCAGATAGCCGATTCCCTGGACGAAGGCGGTCAGACCTCCGGCGCGCTGCGGGTTGTCGAGGTGATCGAGTGAAACGATCAGGCTCATCGGGAACAAGCCGCCAATCCCCAGACCCAGCAGGCACGGCCATAACAGGCTGAGGTATTGCGGGCTGAGGATCAGTCCACAGAAACCGCCAATGATCAGCCCGAGAAGCGCCATCAGCACCACACGACGATCACGGCTGCGATTGGCAATGGCGGGCACTACCAGGCCGGAAATCACCTCCATGGCGGTCAGAAAACCTAACAACAGCCCGGCGCTTTGTTCGCTCCAGCCTTTTTCAACGTAGTACGGCGCGAGCCAGGCGAGCACGCACGTGTAGGACGCTGTCCCCAGGCCGAAGAAGATTGCGAGTAACCAGGCGCGGGAATGTGTGAAGAAGGATTGTTTTCTTACAGCTGGCGCCGAGCCCCGAGGCGTATTCACCCGCTGTGCCCACCAGAACAACAATGCCAGCAGCGCCAGCCCTGCCCATATCGCCAGACCGACACGCCAACTGCCAGTGCGTGACATGACCAGTGGTGCAAACGAGGCGGCGATGGCCGCGCCGCCCATGATCGAGGTCACATACAGGCCCATGCACAGTGCCACGTTGTCGGGAAATCGCGATCTGATGAACGCTGGCATCAAGGCCTGAATCAGTGCGATCCCGAACCCGGCGAGCACGGCACTGACAATCAGCTCGGCGGCCGAATCAACAAACAGGCGTGCCACGGTCGCCAGACCAATGATGGCCAGCGACATCAGTACCGTGCGTTGCTCGCCGAGGCGCTGGCTGATGCTCATTGCGAAAAACATCGCCAATCCCATCGCCATGACAGGGAGCATCGTCAACAACGAGGCGACGCTGAAACTCAACGTAATATCGCCACGTATCGCCGATAACAACGGCCCAACTGCCGCCATCGATGGGCGCAGGTTAAGGCCGACCAAGACGATGCCGAGCATGAGCCAGGTTGCGGGGCGGGCGGTGATGCGGATGTTTTCCATGTTCAGACCTTAAAACCGAAGGCTGACGATTAGGCGCGTACTCACCTGACAGGGGCAAACCAGAAAATCCACGACCCCACCTAAAAATCAAATAACCTCGCGACCCCCTGCAGGAGAATCCTGCGATTCGCTGAACCAGACCTGAACCATTCTCAAATACTTCGCAAGTTTTGGCTTTTAGCCATCAACCAACTAATCGTTATCTTATTTTTCACAAAAAATTGATGGTTGCCTGCTTAAAGTTTGTGCTGTCTGAGTCAATGAACTTTTCACAATTGGCGATGGCACTTCTCTTCAGGAATATCCTTAATCATGTTGAAGTTAAAAGCCGTGCGCCCGGAATGGGTGACGTTGTGTGCCAGTGCGTTTTTTTTAGCTGGATTCAACGTTGTGCTTTGGCAGCACCTGTTCGCGATTACCTCGGCGGATGCCAAGGGCATAGCCCTGCGTGTCGCTTTCGGGGCGATGATCTTCGCGGCCTTCAACATTGTGCTGACCTTCCTGGCGTTTCTCCGAGTCTTGAAACCGGTACTGATATTGCTGTTCCTGATCAGCGCCAGCGTGGCTTATTTCATGAGCCAATACGGTGTATTGATCGATGCGGGAATGTTGCGTAACTTCGCTGAAACCAATGTCACCGAAGTTCGTGATCTGCTCTCTCTAAAGTTGCTCGCTTATATAGTCTTTTTAGGTGTGGTGCCGTCCTGGATACTGTGGAAAGTTCCAGTCGACTACCGCCGTTGGCACCGCGAGTTGTTCAGCAAGGTCATTGTGAGCTTTGCCTCGGTGGCGGTCATCGGTGGGGTGGCGCTGGCCAACTACCAGGGTTTGTCATCCTTGTTTCGCAATCACCACGAATTGCGCCTGATGCTGGTGCCGAGCAACTACATCGGCGCATCGGCCGGTTATCTGCGTGAACAAGTCGCTTCTGCGCAGCAGCCATTCGTCAAGATCGGCGAGGATGCTCAGCGCGATGTTGCCTTGCAGAATCATCCGCGCAAATCCTTGACCGTATTGGTGGTGGGTGAAAGTGCGCGGGCGGAGAACTTTGGCATTTTGGGGTATGACCGCGACACCACGCCAACACTCGACAAGGAAGCAGGGTTGATTGCGTTTACCGATGTGCATTCCTGCGGCACGGAAACGGCGGTCTCAGTGCCGTGCATGTTCTCCAACATGGGCCGCAAGAACTACGACGCCAGTA
Organism: Pseudomonas sp. MF6776; assembly: GCF_016613125.1. NCBI lineage: Bacteria > Pseudomonadati > Pseudomonadota > Gammaproteobacteria > Pseudomonadales > Pseudomonadaceae > Pseudomonas > Pseudomonas sp. MF6776. The sequence goes on along the minus strand of NZ_JAENSQ010000019.1, from coordinate 37,914 downwards.
AGGCGAAGAATGAAGAGGGTTTGCTGGATGTGCTCAAGCGCGCGGGGATCGACGTGATCTGGCGCGATAACCAGTCCGGCTGCAAAGACACCTGTAATCGCGTCACTGTGCAAAACGTCAGCAACTTGAAAGACCCGACGTTGTGCGCCAACAGCGAATGTCGCGACGAAATTCTCCTGCAAGGCCTGCAGGGTTTTATCGATCATCTGGACAAGGACACCGTGCTGGTATTGCACCAGATGGGCAGTCACGGCCCGGAGTACTTCAAGCGTTATCCGAAGGAGTACGAGCACTTCACCCCGGTCTGTGAAAGTAATGCGCTGAACAACTGCAGCCGCGAAAGTATCGTTAACGGTTACGACAACACGCTGGTGTACACCGACCATGTGCTGTCGAGTCTGATCGATGTGTTGCGCAGCAATCAGGACAAGGTTGATACCGCGATGCTGTATCTGTCTGATCACGGTGAGTCGCTGGGCGAGTACAACCTGTTCCTTCACGGCACGCCTTACATGCTGGCGCCGGAGCAGCAGAAACATGTCGCCATGCTGGCGTGGTTCTCCGACAGCTATCAGAAGTCCTACTCGGTCGATACGCATTGCCTGCAAATGACTCGCGACAAGCCATTGAGCCAGGACAATCTGTTTCATTCGATGCTGGGCCTGCTGGAAGTGCACAGCTCGGTGTATCAGCAGGATCTGGACATGTTCGCGGGCTGCCGTGGCGCGGTGATCGACGGGGTGTTGGCCAAAGAGTGAGCCAGCAGACTCACCTTGTAAGACTATTCTTCCTTCAGGCGGGAGATTTCATCAAGCTCTTGTCCAGTTGAGGCGCGGAAACCGCCAGTGGCGATATATACTGCGCGCCATTCTTCAAGGGAGAGCCGTGTGGCCATCGATATTCACTGGATTCGCGACAACGAAAGCCTCGCGCAATTTTGCGCCGAGTGGCAGCAGCTGCCTTTCGTGGCCATCGACACCGAATTCATGCGGGTCGACACCTTCTACCCGATTGCCGGCCTGTTACAGGTTGGCGACGGCAAACGCGCCTACCTGATTGACCCGCTGAGCATCAATGCCTGGCAACCACTGGCCGCACTGCTGGAAAACCCGGCGGTGCTTAAAGTCCTGCACGCCTGCAGTGAAGACCTCGAAGTCCTGTTGCGCCTGACAGGCAGCCTGCCAGCGCCAATGTTCGACACGCAATTGGCCGCCGCTTATCTGAACCTCGGGTTCTCGATGGGTTATTCGCGGCTGGTGCAATCAGTGCTTGGCATCGAACTGCCGAAAGGCGAAACCCGCTCCGACTGGTTGCAGCGTCCGTTGTCCGACACGCAAATCAGCTACGCCGCCGAAGATGCCGTGCATCTGGCGGAGGTTTTCGTACAGTTGCGCCCGAAACTGTCTGACGACAAGTTCGCCTGGGTACTGGAGGATGGCGCTGAACTGGTCGCCAACCTGCGTCGCGAAACCGATCCGTACGAGGTTTATCGCGACGCCAAACTGGCGTGGAAACTGTCCCGTGCGCAGTTGGCCGTGCTGCGCGAACTGTGCGCCTGGCGCGAACGCGAGGCCCGCGCCCGCGACCTGCCGCGCAACCGTATCGTGCGCGAGCATTCGCTGTGGCCGCTGGCCCGCACGCAACCGGACTCGCTCAGTGCGTTGGGCAAGATCGAGGACATGCACCCGCGTACCGTGCGTCAGGACGGCGAATTTCTGCTTGATCTGATCAAGCGCTCTGGCAGTGTGGGTCCTGATCAATGGCCGCCCGCTGTGCCGGAGCCATTGCCGATCGAAGCGGCCGCGTTGATCAAGCAACTGCGCGCCCTGGGGCAAGCCGAGGCCGAGCGCCTGGACATCGCCCCGGAACTGATGCTGCGCAAGAAAACCCTCGAAGCTCTGGTCAAAAGCGGCTACCCCGAGGGTCCTTACCAATTGCCTGAGTCGCTGCGTGGCTGGCGCCGCGAACTCATGGGTCAGAAGCTGCTCGACAGCCTGGCCACCGCCGGAGAACAGCCTTGAAACGTATTTGCTCCATTTACCAAAGCTCGAAACGCAGCGGCATGTACCTCTATGTGCTCAAGAGCGATGAGCTTGAGCGTGTTCCGGAAGCCCTGATGCTGGCGTTCGGCAAGCCGAAACACTCGTTCAATCTGGTGCTGTCGCCGGAGCGCAAACTGGCCAGCGAAGATATCGCCGTGGTGCTGGAAAACCTCGACAAGCAGGGCTATCACCTGCAAATGCCACCGGCCGAGGACGAGTACATCGAGCACTTGCCCGAAGAGTTGTTGCGCCGCAACGACCCAATGTGATCGGCGAGGCCCTGTTCTGGGCCTCGTTAACCCTGGAACTGTTTTTAACGCGATGGCCGCGATGAATGTTGTGGCCATCTGCACGATTTGCGAAAGGTTTGAAGATGCGCGTTCTGATTGCTGAACACGACCACGCGATATACGCCCGGCTGCTGCAACAGGCGGCGCCGGAGCTCGAAGTGCTGACCAGTGGCGACTCGGCTGAACTGGCTCAACTGGCTGCCGACTGCCCGGTGTGGCTGGGACAGCCGGATCTGCTCGCGACCTTGTTGCGCCAGGGGCATCAACCTCAATGGCTGCAATCGACCTGGGCCGGCATCACACCGCTGCTCGCCGACGGCCTCTGCCGGGATTATCGCTTGACCCGCGCGGTGGGGATTTTTGGCCAGGTGATGGCTGAATACGTGCTGACCTATATGCTCGGCCACGAACGCGAAGTGCTGGCACGGCTGGTCAGCCAGGTCGAGCGTAAATGGGACAACCGCACCGGTCAGAGTCTGGTCGGGCGCAAGGTGCTGATCGTCGGCACCGGCGACATCGGCCAGAGCGTGGCGCAGTTTCTGCTGCCGTTCGGCGTTGAGTTGTACGGTATCGCCAGCAGTGCCCGCGAGCAGGCGCCGTTTGTCGAGGTCGGCTCAATGGCGGATCTGCCGCGACTGGTGGGCGAAGTGGATTACGTGGTCAACCTGCTGCCCAATACCGAACACACCCACGATATCTACGACGCGGCGCTGTTCAAGCAATTCAAGCCGACCGGGTTGTTCATGAACGTCGGGCGGGGCGTGGCAGTGGTCGATGCGGATCTGGTGGAGGCCCTCAAGGAAGGTCATCTGGCGGGCGCGGTGATCGACGTCTGCCGTCAGGAGCCACTGCCGCAACGTCACCCTTTCTGGACGGCGTGGGGCTTGCTGCTCACCGGTCACAGCTCGGCGCCGACGTCACCGTCGTTGATGGTGCAGTTGTTCGTCGACAACTTGAAGGCGTATCAGGCGGGTGAAGCATTACGCGGGGAAGTGGATTTCAATCGCGGTTATTGATCGCGTTGCCACAGAAACTGACAAGTGCGGGGCAACCGGCAGTCGCCAGCGCTTGGCCCGCCGGGCCTTCGGCACTAGACTGGCGGCCTTTTCACCACCTGATGTTGATGCTTGAGCCATGGCCGCCAAAGTCGAACCGTTCTGGATACGCAAAACCCTCGATCAACTGGATCTGGAGGAATGGGAATCGCTGTGCGACGGCTGTGGCCTGTGCTGTCTGCAAAAACTCGAGGATGAGGAAGACAACAGCGTTTACTACACGCGCATCGCCTGCAAACTGCTGGACCTGAAAACCTGCCAGTGCAGCGACTACCCGAACCGCATCAAGTTTGTCCCGGACTGCATCCAGCTCACTCCCGGCCAGGCTGAAGAGTTCAAATGGCTGCCGCCGACTTGTGGTTATCGACTAGTGAGCGAAGGCAAGGATCTGCCGTTATGGCATCACCTGGTGTGCGGCGACCGAGATGCGGTGCACCACGAAAGGATTTCCCAGTCCGGGCGCATGCTCGCCGAAGGCAGCGTGGCAGAGGATGACTGGGAAGATCATCTGATTTTCCGCGCGGGTTAACGAACAAACGTCTTGGATAATGTGTTTTTTATTAATACCGCCATCGCTGGCTTGCCAGCTCCCACAGGTTTATCTGAATGGCACAGATTCTGTGAACACTCCAAAACCTTGCGGGAGCTGATTTGCCAGCGATGAGGCCGGGAGCCTCATCGCCAACTCAGAATCAAACCCCGGCTTTCGGCGATTTCACCGAATCATTGCCAGTAACGGTTGCGGTGCTGGTCGCAGCCTCGGCATTGGCCTTCAGCTTGCTCAGTTCTTCACCGGCGCGCTCGATCTTGGCTCGCACGTTGTTCATGTCCTGACGGCTTCTCTCGAACAGGCTTTTCACCGAACTGTGCCCGGTAATGCCACGGGCCATGGCCACACCGCCAATCGCCACCTGAATCAACCCGAACACACCGCCACGGCGCAGGCCCTTGCCGACCATCACTACGCCGCCGGCCAGTGAGCCAATGCGCTCCCAGCCCTGAACATTCTGGTCGGACGGGGACTGAAACGGGGTGGATTCGATACGCTCGACGCGTTTGAGCTCGGTCATGATCTTTCTCCAGGCAATGAGTAATGGATAAACAAGCTGACTGCCAGAGCGGTCAGCTTGTTCCATCGGATGTGCGACGCTTCAGCGGAATTTTGGCCCGGAGCGGGTATTCAGGCCCTTGGCCATGCGGTCGTAGAGCACAACGTTGACCGTCGCGGCGAGGTTCATGCAACCGGTGGTCGGGATGTACACGACGTCTTCGCACCAGTCGCGGATCTCTTTATCAAGCGAGCCGTCTTCCGGGCCGAAGATGTACAGCGCGCGGTCCGGGTGGGTGTATTCCGGCAGCGGGCGGGCGCCTTCCACGAGTTCCACAGCGACCGGCACGCAGTTGAGCGGGAGGATCTTTTTCAGATCATCGATACCGATCAGCGGGATGTCGTAATGCACGCGCTTGGTGTCAGTGACGAAATCGGCGGCGCGTTCATAACGTTTGCCGGTATAGAACACCGACGCCACGCCGTAACAGCCTGCGGCGCGCATCACCGAACCGACGTTCTCCGGTGATTTTGGGTTGTACAAACCAATGCAGCTGTAACGTTTGTCTGCCACGAGCGGGGAGCCTTCGGGAAAAAGAGCGCGATTATACGGGGATTGGGGGAGGGCGGGCAGCTTCGATATCTGCCGTGTCTGATCCGGCCTTATCGCTGGCAAGCCAGCTCCCACAGGTATTTCGGGGGTACACAAAATTGTGATCGACCCAAATCACTGTGGGAGCTGGCTTGCCAGCGATGGGGCCAGAGTGGGCATGAAGATCAGTCTTCTTTCTTCATCAGCCCGGCCAATGCAGCAAACGGATTGTGCGTCGCCTTGGCGATTTTCGGCGTGCTCAGCGAGCCTTCGCTGAAGTATTGCTGGTCGGTATAACGCGAGTGCTCGTTGTCATGGCAGTACAGGCACAGCAACTCCCAGTTCGAGCCGTCCTGCGGGTTGTTGTCGTGGTTATGGTCACGGTGGTGCACGGTCAGTTCGCTCAGGCGCTTGCCGGAAAACTCACGGGTGCAGCGGCCACACACGTGCGGGTACATCTTCAGGGCCTTGTCGCGGTAGCCCATTTCCTTGTCGCGCTGGTTGTCGGCGAGGATGCGATCGAGCTTCGACGTGTTGGTGGGGGTGGACGAACTCATGGGTTCACCTTTGCAGAAGACTAAAGACGGTTATGTTCGCAGTTTAGCTCAGCCCTTGAGCTTCTCGGCAATCCAGATTGTGTGGCGCGTGCCTTTGTTGCCGTGGGCGAAGACCTGCACTTCTTCGGCCTTGAAACCGGCCTTCTTCAATTTGTCGGAAAACTGCCGATCGGCGCTGGCCGACCACACGGCGAGTACGCCTTTGGGGCGCAAGGCCTTGGCGCAGGCGTTCAGCCCGGCGGCGGAGTACAACCAGCTATTGGCTTTCTGGGTCAGACCTTCAGGGCCGTTGTCGACGTCGAGCATGATCGCGTCGAAACCGTTCGGCTCGCTTTGCAGCACATTGGCAACGTCTTCCTGGCGGATCACCGTGCGCGGATCGAGCAGCGGGCGACCGGACTTTTCGCCAAGCGGGCCACGGTTCCACTCGACCACGCCCGGGACCAGTTCAGCGACCACGACTTCGGCGGTTTTGCCTAGGTGCTTGAGTGCAGAGGCGAGGGTGAAACCCATGCCCAGGCCACCGATCAGCACCCGCGAATCCGGACGTCCGGCGACCTTGCGGCAAGGGATCTCGGCCAAGGCATCTTCAGAGCCGTGCATGCGCGTGTTCATCAACTGCCCGCCGTCGCCGCCCTGGATCTTGATGACAAAATCCTCGCCATACTCGAACAGGCACAGGGCACCGCCGCTTTCAGGGATCGGGGTGGTGTCGAGCAGAACAAAACGTTTCATGGAAATCTCTACAAGGGGGAAGGCAAGCAGGCCCGTTGGGAGTAGCCTGAGCGCAGACTAAGGCCAAACGGAGCCCTTGATGAAGCGCACCATTCTAACGGTCATTGCCCTGGCCGCGCTCGCGATTACTGCAGCGCAGGCACAGCAGGCCATTCCGGTCAGCCCGGCGCCGCAACCCGGCTCGCCCGGGACCGCAACGCCGACGCCATACCCGCAGATCACACCGATCAACATTCCCAAATCGGGCGCCGGCAGTGGCAGCCCACCGCTGGTGCCGATCGAAATGCCCAGCCCGCCGAGCAAGGATCAACCGGTACCGGGCATCGAGCCGACCGGCACCAAGGCGAAAACCCCGGGCGGTTAAATCTGCTGCGCCGCCAGTTGGCCGTCAGCCATGCGCAGGCGTTTGGACAGCGAGACGGCGAGGGCGCGGATGATCTTGGCGGCGATCTTCGGTGCGTCGTTGAGCATTTTTTCCAGCGAATCCTTGCCCAGGTTCAGCAACTGACAATTGCTCGCCGCGATGCACGTCGCCGAGCGTCGCTCGCCATCGAGCACGGCCATTTCTCCAAATGCCCGACCACTGCGCAGCGTGGCCATGGTAATGACCTGGCCGTCGGGCCCGGTTTTCTGCACGGCGACCTGGCCGGTGTGAAGAATGCACATGAAGCTGCCAGCATCGCCTTCGCGGAAAATCGCCTCGCCCTCAGCCACGGTGCTGATGCTGAAGTAGCCGGAGGCTGCGGCAAAATCCGCCGGCGCTAATTGATCGAACAGGCCGCAATCCATCAGCCAGTCGCGGATTTCATTGTTCAGTAAGGTTGGTTCTGACATGTCATTGCTGTCTTTTTGTTTTCTCGGTTTCAGGCGCTATATGAACCCTACATTGGATTTGTGGGGTATCGGCCTCTTGGGTCTGCAATTAAGACCCAAGTGACCGACGGAGTTCCTCAGGCAAGCCCCAGAACCTTGAAAACAAATGCATATTCGAGCGCTACGTCACGTAATCCCTGATATCGCCCGCTCATTCCACCATGCCCGGCGCCTAATTCGGTCTTGAGCAGCAGCACATTGTCGTCAGTCTTGTTCGCGCGCAGTTTCGCCACCCACTTGGCCGCTTCCCAGTACTGCACACGGCTGTCGTTGTAGCCGGCGATGACCAGAGTTGCGGGATAATTCTGCGCGCTGACGTTTTCGTACGGCGCATAGGCCTTGATCCGCTCATAGACGTCCGGTTCTTCGGGATTGCCCCACTCGTCGTATTCCGTGACGGTCAGCGGCAGCTCCGGGTCGAGCATGGTGTTGAGTACGTCGACGAACGGCACTTCGGCAATCGCCACACCAAACAGATCCGGCCGCTGATTAAGCACCGCGCCAATCAGCAAACCGCCGGCGCTGCCACCGCTGATCGCCAGTTGTGGCGCAGTGGTGATGCCGTTGAGAATCAAAAACTCGGCGCAGGCGATGAAGTCGCTGAAGGTGTTGTGCTTGTGCTCCTGCTTGCCGGCGCGATACCAGGCTTCGCCCAGCTCACCGCCGCCGCGCACGTGGGCGATTGCAAAGGCCATGCCGCGATCGAGCAGGCTCAAACGGGCATGGGAGAACCACGGGTCGAGGCTCGAACCGTAAGCGCCGTAGCCATAGAGGTAGAGCGGCACCGGTCTGCCGACCATTTCACGTTTCATCACCAGACTGATCGGCACTTGCGTACCGTCCGGAGCGGTCGCCCACAGGCGCTGGCTGACGTAGGCGTCGGCGTCGAACGGGCCGAGCACCGGGGTTTCCTTGAGGACGGTTTGTTCGCCCGTCGCCAGAATCAGTTGGCGTACCTGAGCGGGGCGATTCAAGGCCTCGTAGCGCAGACGAATGCGATCGCTTTCAAATTCCAGACTGTTTTGCACGTAGAGGCTGTAGGCCGCGTCCGGCAATTGCACGCGATAAGGCGTCAGGCCATGTGGGTGAACTTCGATAATCGGCAGTCCACCTTCGCGCAGGCTCAGGGTCATCGCTTCGGTGTTGAGGGTCACGCCGTCGAGCATCACCGTATCGCTGTGCGCGATCAGGTTCTGCCAGTCGGCCTCGCTCGGCGCGACACCCGTATCCGGCGTTTGATACAGGGCGAAGTTGATGCCGTCGCGGTTGGTGCGGATGAACCATGTCCACGCGCCATCGAGCATGCCGTGATCGACATCGTATTCATGGTCTTCGACCCGAGGCGCCAGGCAACTGAACGGCAGATGCGGCTGATTGGCGTCCAGCGCCCAGACTTCGCTGGTGGTCTTGCTGCCCAGCGACAGCAGCAATTGCTGCTCGGAGCTTGAGCGGTAGCAGTGCAGGAAAAAGCGCCCGTCCGGTTCGTGGAACACTTCTTCGGCCGCGGTGCCGTCCAGGCGATAACGGAACAGTTTGTAAGGGCGATGAGTGTCGTCGAGGGCGCCGAAAAACAGCGTCAGGCTGTCGTTGGCCCACGTCATGCTGCCATCGCAGTCTTCGAATTCCAGTTCGCTGACCTTGTCGTTGGACAGTTCCTTGACGAACAGGGTGTAAATTTCATCGCCCGTGGCATCGACGCTGTAGGCCAGACGCTGGTGATCGGGGCTGATGCTGAACGCACCCAGCGAAAAGAAACCGCCATTGGCCAGCACGTTCGGGTCGAGCAGCAGCTGTTCGCGGCTTTCGTCGAGGGTCAGGCTGGCGTCCGCCGGGCGCGGGCAGCGGTAATGCCGAGCGTATTCATCGCCCGCCGTGGTGCGCGTGTAATAAAGGTACGGACCCCACGGCGAGGGCAGGGACAAATCGGTTTCCAGGATGCGGCCCTTGATCTCTTCGAACAGGGTTTCGCGCAGCTCGGCCTGGTCGGCGGTTTGCGCTTCCTGATAGGCGTTTTCAGCCTTGAGGTAATCGAGCACCGCGTCGGTGTCGCGTTCCTGCAGCCAGGCATACGGGTCGGCACCGGCCGCCTTGCGGGCAATCGGGGCACTCATGACGTTGGCGGATTGGGGCATGGAAGGCTCTCGGACAATGTACGGAATCAGGGTTTTCGCCGCTCTGGAAATCACCGCAGCCTCTGTGGGAGCGAGCCTGCTCGCGAAAGCGGTGGGTCAGATAATGATGTTTCAACTGACCGTCCGCATTCGCGAGCAGGCTCGCTCTCACAGGTTGTGTGTCTATTGTGACAAGCCTGGCGGGCGAAAAGTCGTTACTATAAGCGCCTCTTTGCCTGCCTTGCCATGGACACCATGACCGAGAACGACTATCTGATCGCCTGGGGCCTCTACGGCTTTGCCGCTGTAGGCTGCCTGTTGGTATGGATGCGCCTGACCCGCTGGATGTGGCGCTGGCTGCGCGAGCCACTTCGTGTACTGATGGCAGTGTTGCTGTTCAGCCCGACTATCGTTGATCCGGTGAAGGAAATGGTCGCCCCGGCCATCGCCATCACTGCGCTGGATCTGGCGTTCAAGGTGGGCAACAACGCCTGGCGGGCGGTCTCCGATCTGTTCATGTACGGCATGATTGCCTTCGGCATCTACATGATTTACGTGCTGATCCGCTTGCCGATCGAGCGCGCGTCCAGAGCTCGCCGCGAACAGGCTGAAGCTGCCAAAGCCGCCGCCCGCGCCGATGATCGTGACGATGATCAACCCTTCGGCGCCGCCGGAGACGACCGCTACGGTCGCCCGCCGGTACCGAACAATCCGCAGCGCATGCGGGTCGAGCCGCGTCTGTAATCCCGAGAGTCCGCACATGTGTGAATTACTGGGCATGAGTGCCAACGTGCCGACCGATATCGTCTTCAGCTTCACCGGGCTGATGCAGCGCGGCGGTCGCACCGGCCCGCACCGCGACGGTTGGGGCATTGCGTTCTATGAAGGCCGTGGCCTGCGGCTGTTCCAGGATCCGGCGGCGAGTTGCGAGTCGGAAGTCGCCAACCTGGTTCAGCGCTATCCGATCAAGAGTGAAGTGGTCATTGGCCACATCCGTCAGGCCAATGTCGGCAAGGTCTGCCTGTCCAACACCCACCCGTTCGTCCGCGAACTGTGGGGGCGTAACTGGTGCTTCGCGCACAACGGCCAACTCGCCGACTTCACCCCGATCAAAAGTTTCTACCGCCCGGTCGGCGATACCGACAGCGAAGCGGCGTTCTGCGATTTGCTCAACCGTGTGCGTGCAGCATTTCCCGAACCTGTCGATATAGAAGTGCTGCTGCCGGATCTGGTCGCCGCGTGCGCCGAATACCGCAGCAAAGGCGTGTTCAACTGCATGCTCAGCGACGGCGACTGGCTGTTCTGCTATTGCACGACCAAACTGGCACAGATCACCCGGCGCGCACCGTTCGGCCCGGCGCGGCTCAAGGATGTCGACGTGATCGTCGATTTTCAGGCCGAAACCACGCCAAACGATGTGGTGACGGTCATTGCGACTGAACCGTTGACCGAAAACGAAACCTGGACCCGCTACGAACCGGGCCAATGGAGCCTGTGGCGACGCGGCGAATGCGTAAGCCAGGGCAAGACCGAATAAGGATTTGCATCCCATGTTGCTCAGTTATCTACGGCTGGTGTTGTTTGCGGCGGGCCTGTTGATCGGTGTCCAGGTGCCGGGATTCATCAACGATTACGCGAAGCGGGTCGAGGCGCATCTGATCGAGGCGCAGACCGGTCTGCGCGGGTTTCAGGGCACTGCCGAGCAGTTCTTCAAGGGCGACATTCAGGCGCTGGTCGCGCATTACCGCGCCAGTGAAGACCCTGTGTTTCGCAGCGACGCCGACAGCCTGAGCACCATGCTCAACCGTCAGATTGCACTGGATAAGCAATTCCAGGCGATGCAGGGCCCTTGGTACATCCGCTTCCTGCAAGTGGTGCTGGCCGCCGATCCGGATATTCGCAAGGAAACCTGGAATGGCTACAGCTACCAGATTCTGCTGACGCCTGAAGCCATGATCTGGGGCATGAGCGGGGCGTTGTTGCTGTCGTTCGGCATCGAATGCCTGTTCCGGCTGATCGACTGGGTCGTGCTGGGCGGCAGGCGCTTGCGCCAGAGCCGGCCGATCGAAGACCGCGACGTGCGCGGCCTCTAAGGCCCAGGATCAAAAGATCGCAGTCTGCGACAGCTCCTACATGGGGATGTGCATTTCCCTGTAGGAGCTGCCGAAGGCTGCGATCTTTTGCTTCTAAATATTCAGCTTGATGTAACCCGTGCCCACCTTGCGCGCATACCCCGCCAACACCTGCTGACACAACGTCACGATCTCCTCGACCCACTCGACCCCCACCCGCCACGACACCACCACCTGCAACGCCGGCGGTGTTTTATCGATGCCGAGCAAGGTCAATTCCCCGCGCGCCAGTTCCTCGGCTACCAGCACCGGTGGCAGCGCACCGATGCCAAACCCGTCACGCAGTAACCGGGTAATCGCCGACACCGAATTCACACAGTTCAAGCGCGGCGCCAGCACGCCGCTGGCCTGCATCAGCGCCAGAATGTCTTGATGCGGTCGCGAGTTTTTCGAGTAGGTGATTATCCGCTCCTGTGCCAGTTCGGCGAGATCGGCGTACTCGCGGTTGTAGATCGAATTGCTGGCGACGATCCAGCCCAGCGGATGGCTGGCCAGTTCCAGGCTGCGCACGCTTTCATGGCGCACCAGGTCGGTTTGCAGGATGAGATCGAGAAAGCCTTTTTGCAGCTGATCGCAGAGATTGAGCGACGTATCCGCCACCAGCTCGATTTCAACTCGTGGATACAGCTCGGTCATCTGCGCCACCAATGGGCTCAGCCAGGTGTGAATCACCGTGTCCATGACACCGATACGCACACGGCCGACTTTGCTCGAACGGGTCTCGATCGATTGCTTCAGTGCCTGCATGGTGTCGAGCATCTGCTCGGCATAGTCCAGAACTTTCAAGCCTTCGGGCGTCAGGCTCACGCCACGCGAATCACGCAAAAACAGCTTCACACCGAGTTCGCCTTCAAGCACCGCGATGCGGCTGGAAATAGATGCCTGGGTGGTGAACAGCTTGTCGGCGGTCAGACGAAAACTCTTCAGCCGGGCGACCCAGACAAAGGTCTCGAGAAACTTCAGGTTCATGGGCAAGGCTCGGGTGACAAATTTTTCTTATGCCTAAGGCGGGGTTTTATTCGTTGGACGCAGCAGGGCTACGGGACGAAAAATCGGCGCATCCGGTTCCCACGATAGGCGTCGTCGGGGCTGCGAACAAGACCAATAAAAAACCTGCGGAGATTTGCCATGAGTGCTCCCGACACTATCGATCTACCCAAGCCATCGGCGCGTCCGGGGCCGTTCGACTGGTATCGCAACATCAACCAACAGGAGCGCCGCACGTTCTGGAGCTGCAAGATCGGCTACGGTCTGGACGGCATGGACACGCAGATGCTCAGTTTCGTCGTGCCGACCCTGATCGCGATGTGGGGCATCACGACCGGTGAAGCGGGACTGATTCACACCAGCACCTTGATCGCTTCGGCCATTGGTGGTTGGGTCGCCGGCATTCTCTCCGACCGCATCGGTCGCGTGCGCACGCTGCAACTGACCGTGCTGTGGTTTGCCTTCTTCACCTTCCTGTGCGGCTTCGCGCAAAACTACGAACAACTGCTGATCGCTCGTACCCTGATGGGCTTCGGTTTCGGCGGTGAATGGACCGCCGGCGCAGTGCTGATCGGCGAGGTGATCCGCGCCAAGGATCGCGGCAAAGCCGTCGGCATGGTGCAATCCGGTTGGGCGCTGGGCTGGGGCCTGACCGCGATACTGTATGCGCTGCTGTTTTCGGTATTGCCACCGGAAGACGCCTGGCGGGCGCTGTTCATCCTCGGCATTGTCCCGGCGATTTTCGTGATTTTCGTGCGACGTCTGGTCAAAGACCCGGAGATCTATCGCGAGGCCAAGGCTGCGCAAACTCCGGAAAATCAGGCGAAGTTCTACGAGATATTCGCCCCCGGCATGCTCTTCACCACAATCCGTGCGTCGTTGCTGACCACCGGTGCGCTGGGCGGCTACTACGCGATCACCTCCTGGCTGCCGACCTTCCTGAAAAACGAGCGTGGCTTGAGTGTGCTCGGCACGGGCGGTTATCTGGCGATGGTCATCGTCGGCTCGTATGTCGGCTATGTGATCAGCGCCTATCTGACCGACCTGTTGGGTCGCAAGAAGAACTTCATCCTCTTCGCCGTCGGTTCGTTCACCATCGTTCTGCTGTACACGCAATTGCCAGTGAGCAACGGCGTGATGCTGTGGCTGGGCTTTCCGTTGGGATTCTTCGCTTCGGGGATTTTCAGCGGCATGGGCGCGTTTCTCACTGAGCTGTTCCCCACGCGAATTCGCGGTTCAGGCCAAGGTTTCTGCTACAACATCGGCCGGGCACTGGCGGCACTGTTTCCGCTGTTTATCGGTCTGCTCAGCCAGAAAGTGCCATTGAGCGTGGGCATTGGGGCCTTTGCCGCGGTGTCGTACGGCGTGGTGATTCTCGCGGCGTTGAGCTTGCCGGAGACTCGCGGCAAGCAACTGGATGCGCAGTAACTGATAACCTGCGGGGCATTGCCCAACGGGCTTTGTCCTACGGATAGAAAGACAAGAAGCTACAGGAGTGTTTACCGTGAGCCGCCTGTTATTGAACTGCGACATTGGCGAGAGCTTCGGCAGCTGGACCATGGGTCTGGATGACGAGGTGATGCCCTTCATCGATTGCGCCAACGTGGCCTGCGGTTTCCATGCCGGCGATCCGAGCATCATGCGTAAAACAGTCAGCCGTGCGCTCAGCCACGGCGTGCAGATTGGCGCGCACCCCGCGTATCAGGATCTGGTCGGATTCGGTCGCCGCTCCATGGCCTATTCCGCGCAAGAGTTGCAGGACATCCTGCATTACCAGATTGGCGCCCTCGACGGTATCTGCCGAGCCCAGGGCGCGCGGGTCAGTTACGTCAAACCCCATGGCGCGATGTACAACGACATGATGGCCAACCCGGCGCAGTTGCGCGCAGTGATTCAGGCCGTTGCCGCCTACGACCGCGCGTTGCCGCTAATGCTCATGGCAACCCGCGACAATGCGGCGGCGCAGCAGCTCGGTGACGAGTACGGCGTGACCCTGTGGTTCGAAGCCTTCGCCGACCGCGCCTACGACCGCGCCGGCCGACTGGTCTCGCGGCATCAGCCGGGCGCTGTGCATCACGACCCGCAAAAAATCATCGAGCAAGCCTTGATCATCGCTCGTGGTGACGCGCTCACCGCCAGCGATGGCAGTGCATTGCATTTGCAGGCCAACACCCTGTGCGTGCACGGCGACAACGCCAGTTCGGTGGCTGCCGTGCAGCGCATCCGTGAGGCTCTGAATCAGCAGAACGCGCCATGAATCCACGGATTGAAGTGGTGGCGCTGGATTGCCTGATGCTGCGCCTGTTCGATGAAATCGCCGAAGCCAACATGCCGTGGATGCTCGCGGCCAGCGTGCGGTTGCGTGAGGTGTTCGGCGCGCAGCTGATTGACCTGGTGCCGTCCTACACCACATTGATGGTGCATTACGATTTGACGTCGTTGAGTCCGAAGCAGGCGCGAGAATTGATCGCTGAGGCATTGATCAATCTGTCGCCAGATGCGCGAACCGTCGGCCAGTGCCACGTGTTGCCGGTCTGGTACGACCTGAGTGTCGGCCCCGAGCTGAGCTTGATCGCCGAGCGCAGCGGTCTGGCCGTGGAGGAGGTGATTCGTCGCCACAGCGCCAGGGAATACCAGGTGTTTGCCCTCGGTTTTGCGCCGGGTTTTGCTTTCATGGGGCTGGTCGAAGAAGTTCTGGCAGCGCCGCGCCTGAATACCCCGCGCAAGAAAGTTGCCGCTGGCAGCGTCGGTATTGCCGAGCGGCAAACTGCCGCTTACCCCGTCGTATCGCCCGGTGGCTGGAACCTGATCGGTCGCACCCCGACGAAGCTCTTTGATCGCAATCGTGACGGCTACAGCCTGATGCAGCCCGGTGACACGGTGCGGTTCGAAGCGGTCAGTCATGCCGAGTTCATCAATCTGGGCGGTGATGACACGCCGCTGGAGGCGCTGACATGAGCCGACTGACGATTGAAACCAGCACACCGCTGTGCCTGTTGCAGGACGCCGGGCGCTTTGGTGTGCGACATCTGGGCGTGACTCAGGGCGGCGCGGCGGATTGGTGTTCGATGGGTTGGGCCAACTGGTTGCTGGGTAATGGACTGGATGTGCCGGTCATCGAAATCACCTTGGGCGGGTTTGCGGTGGTGGCCGAAGAGGACTGCATGCTGGCGCTGGCCGGGGCTGATCTTGGTGCGCTGATCGACGGCCAGGCGTTGGCGCCATGGCGCAGTTTCAAATTGAGCAAAGGGCAGACATTGCAGTTTACCCAGCCATTGCTCGGCGCCCGGGCTTATCTGGCGGCGCCCGGTGGCTTCGACGCGCCAAAGGTATTGGGCAGCAGTGCAACGGTGGTGCGCGAAGAGCTTGGCGGGCTTGATGGCATGGGCTTGCCCTTGGCCAAGGGCTCGACGCTGAGCTATCACGGCGAAGCCGCTCAAATGCGCGAAGTAACGCATCAGCAGCAACCGGACCTGCGCTCGAATGAGCCGCTGGACCTGGTGCTCGGTGCGCAAATCGGTCAGTTCAGCGGGCAGAGTCTGTTTGACGTGTTCAACAGCGCCTGGACGCTCGACAGTCGCGCTGATCGCATGGGTATTCGCCTGTTAGGCAAGGCGTTGCAATATCAAGGGTTGCCGATGATTTCCGAGGGCATTGCGCTAGGCGCGGTGCAGGTGCCGCCGGACGGGCAGCCGATTGTGTTGCTCAATGATCGGCAGACCATTGGTGGCTATCCGCGCCTGGGGGCGTTGACGCCGTTGGCGTTGGCGAGATTGGCGCAGCGCCTGCCTGGGGCGCAGGTGCTGTTGAGGCCGGTAGTGCAGGAAGTTGCGCACCGCGAACATGTCGAGTATTTGCAGCGTCTTGGTTGAAGATCAAAAGATCGCAGCCTTCGGCAGCTCCTACAGGGGGAACGCGGATTCCTCTGTAGGAGCTGCCGAAGGCTGCGATCTTTTGCTTTTACTTGGACAAAAACCGCATCCCTTCTTCCAGCCCGCGAAGGGTCAGCGGATACATCTGGTCCTCGATCAAATCCCTGACGATATTGGTCGACGAGGTATACCCCCACGTATCTTTCGGATACGGGTTGATCCAGATGAGCTTCTTGTACTTCGCCATAAACCGCTGCATCCACACGTATCCCGGCTCTTCGTTCCAGTGCTCGACGCTGCCGCCGGCCTGGGTGATTTCATATGGCGCCATGGCGGCGTCGCCGATGAAGATCACTTTGTAGTCGGCACCGTACTTGTGCAGCAGGTCTTGGGTTGAAGTGCGCTCGGAAGTACGGCGCATGTTGTTTTTCCACACCGACTCGTACACGAAGTTGTGGAAGTAGAAATACTCCAGATGCTTGAACTCGGTCTTGCAGGCCGAGAACAGTTCCTCGCAGATCTTCACATGCGCATCCATCGAACCGCCGATGTCGAACAGCAGCAACAGCTTCACCGTGTTGCGGCGTTCCGGACGCATCTGGATGTTCAGCAGACCGGCATCTTTGGCTGTGTGGTCGATGGTGCCGTCGATATCCAGCTCTTCCGCGGCGCCCTGGCGGGCGAATTTACGCAGGCGACGCAGGGCAACCTTGATGTTGCGCGTGCCCAGTTCCACCGAGTCGTCGAGGTTTTTGTATTCGCGTTGATCCCAGACTTTCACCGCTTTGCCCTGGCGCTTGCCGGCATCGCCGACCCGAATGCCTTCCGGGTTGAACCCGCCGGAGCCGAACGGACTGGTGCCGCCAGTGCCGATCCATTTATTGCCGCCGGCGTGACGTTCCTTCTGTTCTTCCAGGCGCTTCTTGAATTCTTCGATCAACTTGTCCAGGCCACCCAGGGACTGGATTTGCGCACGTTCCTCGTCGCTCAGCGAGCGCTCGAACTCCTTGCGCAGCCAGTCTTCGGGAATCAGCGCCTGCAGGTGATCGTCGAGTTTTTCCAGGCCATTGAAGTAAGCGCCGAACGCACGGTCGAACTTGTCGAAATGCCGTTCGTCCTTCAC
The DNA here is from genome assembly GCF_016613125.1 of Pseudomonas sp. MF6776. Classification (NCBI taxonomy): domain Bacteria; kingdom Pseudomonadati; phylum Pseudomonadota; class Gammaproteobacteria; order Pseudomonadales; family Pseudomonadaceae; genus Pseudomonas; species Pseudomonas sp. MF6776. The sequence continues at coordinate 20,497 of NZ_JAENSQ010000019.1, read as the reverse complement.
CAGAATCGCCCGCGACAAATAGTAGAACTCGTCCATGTCGGCGAACGTGACGCGCTGTTTCAGCGCGTTGATCAGGTCGAGCAGTTCGCGCACCGATACCGGCACCTTGGCTGCACGCATTTCATTGAACAGGTTGAGCAACATGGCATCAGCCTCTTAGCGGGTGCCGCGACGGCTCATGAACGCGAGGCGCTCAAGCAGTTGCACGTCCTGTTCGTTCTTGACCAGCGCGCCTGCCAGCGGCGGGATGGCTTTGGTCGGATCGCGTTCACGCAGCACTGCTTCGCCGATGTTGTCGGCCATCAGCAGCTTCAGCCAGTCGACCAGTTCCGAAGTCGATGGCTTCTTCTTCAGGCCCGGCACCTTGCGCACGTCGAAGAACACGTCCAGCGCTTCGCTGACCAGGTCCTTCTTGATGTCCGGGTAATGCACATCGACGATTTTCTGCAGGGTGGTGCGGTCGGGAAAGGCGATGTAGTGGAAGAAGCAGCGACGCAGGAAGGCGTCCGGCAACTCTTTCTCGTTGTTGGAGGTAATGATGATGATCGGGCGCTTCTTGGCCTTGATCGTCTCGTCGATCTCGTAAACGTAGAACTCCATCTTGTCGAGTTCTTGCAGCAGGTCGTTCGGGAACTCGATGTCGGCCTTGTCGATTTCGTCGATCAGCAGAATGACCCGCTCTTCGGATTCGAAGGCTTCCCAGAGCTTGCCTTTCTTCAGGTAGTTGCGCACATCGTGGACTTTTTCCGTGCCCAGCTGCGAGTCGCGCAGACGGCTGACCGCGTCGTACTCGTACAGGCCCTGGTGGGCCTTGGTGGTGGACTTGATGTGCCAGGTGATCAACTTGGCGTTGAACGATTCGGCCAGTTGCTCGGCGAGCATGGTCTTGCCGGTACCCGGCTCGCCCTTGACCAACAGCGGCCGCTCCAGGGTGATGGCGGCGTTGACTGCCAGCTTCAGGTCATCGGTGGCAACGTAGGCCTGGGTGCCTTCGAACTTCATCTGCTAATCCTCGAACGGTAACGCCGACCTGAACGGGCAGGGCGGGGGCGAAATAATCGGATGCCCCGACTATAACGCGCAGCCCGGTCGACTGTGAACGCAGACGGCTTATTCAGTCTCTGAATGGGGCGTCACATGTTGACTCAACCCTCATCCGGCTTCGGCCGCTCATAGCGAGCATTGAACGCCTGAACAAATCCATTGCGCAAAATCTGCAAAAACGCTTCGAACGCGTTGATATTTTGCTGATGAACATTGCCATTCAGTTCTACGCGAGTGGCGAACTGGTTTTTGACCTGGTTCTTCAACACGGTTTCGGTACCGCCGACCAGTGCTTCCCAGACCGAGCGGAACAGTCCTTTGTTTTTGTTCTCGACGTCTTGCTGCCAGTCGAACACATCGACGTCGCGCAGCAGCGGTTTGATGTAACCGGTCACTTTGGCTTTTTCGGCTTTCGCTTCAATCACCACGTCGCCATGGCCGGCATTGAAATCGAACTTGCCATAGGCGGAAGCGAAATCATTCATGCGCTTGAGCTCGATGTCTTTTGCGCGAAGTCGAAACTCGAAGTCTTCGAAGTTGCTCAGCGGATCGAAGGTCGCGGTGGTTTCCAGAGGAGCATGGCCGAGCAACAAGGCTTTGCCCTCGAAACGCGCATCTCGTTTGCCTTCGGTGTCGACCACGTTGGTCAGGTTGTAGATGCTGGCATCGACGTTGGTTGCATTCATGTTCACGGGCGGTTTGGAGTTGAAGTTGCGGAACGTGATTTTCCCGTCGCTGATGCGCACTTCGTTGAGGGTAATCGGCAAGAGTTTGCCCAATTGCTCGCGCCAGTCAGTACCTTGACCGGTCTGGGAGTTCTGCTTGTTGGCGCCGCCGTCGACAAAGTTGATTTCGGGATTGAAGAATTGCACCTCGCCCACCACCGCATGGTCGTACCACAACGAGTGCCAGCTCACCGCCAGATCAATCACGGGTGCATTGACGAACGGCACGGGTACCTTGCCGTCGACTTTGACGATTTTCAGGCCGTTGATTTTGTAAGCGCCGCGCCACAGCGCCAGGTCAACATCGGTCACCTGGCCACGGTAATCACCCATGTCCGCCAGTTTGTCATTCAGATAGTCGCGCACCAGGTAGGGCAGGGCGATGTGCAAGGCGACCAGTAACACAATGACGGTGGCGAAGGCCCACAACGGCCAGCTGTAACGACGCTTCATGGTGACGATTCCCGAACGATATAAAGCGATTGACTGCGGACGTCGACAGACGTTCGACCCGACTGGACTGTGATGGGCAACAGGCATACCTTGGAGCGCTAAATTCAATGCTGCATAAGGACCCAGCCATGAGCCGTATCTTTGCTGACAATGCCCATTCCATCGGCAATACGCCGTTGGTGCAGATCAACCGCATCGCGCCACGCGGTGTGACCATCTTGGCCAAGATCGAGGGGCGCAACCCCGGTTATTCGGTCAAGTGCCGGATCGGCGCCAACATGATCTGGGACGCCGAAAGCAGCGGCAAACTCAAGCCGGGCATGACCATCGTCGAACCGACGTCGGGCAACACCGGCATTGGCCTGGCCTTCGTGGCTGCCGCCCGTGGTTACAAGTTGATGCTGACCATGCCGGCGTCAATGAGTATCGAGCGGCGCAAGGTTCTGAAGGCGCTGGGCGCCGAACTGGTGTTGACCGAACCGGCCAAAGGCATGAAAGGCGCGATCGAAAAGGCGTCGGAGATTGTTGCCAGCGATGCCGACAAATACTTCTTGCCGGCGCAGTTCGATAATCCGGCCAACCCGGCCATCCATGAAAAAACCACCGGCCCGGAAATCTGGAACGACACAGATGGCGCCGTTGACGTGCTGGTGGCTGGCGTAGGTACCGGCGGAACCATTACCGGCGTTTCGCGGTATATCAAGAATACCCAGGGCAAACCGATCACTTCGGTGGCGGTGGAACCTGTCGCCTCGCCGGTGATTACCCAGGCGCTGGCCGGTGAAGAGATCAAGCCGAGCCCGCACAAGATTCAGGGCATCGGTGCCGGTTTTGTGCCGAAGAACCTGGATTTGTCGATGGTTGACCGCGTCGAGCTGGTGACCGACGAAGAGTCGAAGGCCATGGCGCTGCGTTTGATGCAGGAAGAAGGGATCTTGTGCGGCATCTCTTGCGGCGCAGCGATGGCCGTGGCGGTTCGCTTGGCGGAGACGCCGGAGATGCAGGGCAAGACGATCGTTGTGATCCTGCCGGACTCCGGTGAGCGTTATCTGTCGAGCATGCTGTTCAGCGATCTGTTCACCGAACAGGAGAATCAGCAGTAACGAGGCAAGTAAAAGATCGCCCGGTGACGGGCGATCTTTTGATCCTGTTTGTGACCTTGATCGCGCAAGGGTGATTTGGATCAGCCAAGGTTCAGGGCCCTTATGTTAATAAATGCTTTGTTACGCAATCCTTAACACTGAATTTTAGGTTGAACGGGTTTTGCCTCAGGCCGGTAGTGTTTATCATGGCCGGCTGCCATGCCGGGTAAAGGGCATTGTGCAGCGTTGTTTTTATTCAAGGAGTCGTTGATGACCTATTCGTTAGCCGCCAAGGTGTCAGTGCTGCTGCTGTTTGTCGGCAGCATCCTCTATGTGCATCTGCGCGGTAAAGCGCGCCTGCCGGTGCTGCGCCAGTTCGTCAACCACTCGGCACTGTTCGCGCCTTACAACGCCTTGATGTACCTGTTCTCCGGCGTACCCTCCAAGCCGTATCTGGATCGCAGCAAGTTTCCGGAACTGGATGTACTGCGCGACAACTGGGAAATCATCCGCGACGAAGCCATGCACCTGTTCGATGAGGGGTATATCCGCGCGGCCGAAAAGAACAACGATGCCGGGTTTGGCTCGTTCTTCAAGAAGGGCTGGAAGCGTTTCTACCTCAAGTGGTACGACAAACCGCTGCCATCGGCAGAGACCCTGTGCCCGAAAACCGTGGCGTTGGTCAGTGCCATTCCCAACGTCAAAGGCGCGATGTTTGCGCTGTTGCCCGGCGGCAGTCACCTCAATCCGCACCGCGATCCGTTTGCCGGCTCCCTGCGTTATCACTTGGGCTTGTCGACGCCCAATTCCGATGATTGCCGGATCTTCGTCGACGGCCAGGTCTACGCGTGGCGCGACGGTGAAGACGTGATGTTCGATGAGACCTATGTGCACTGGGTCAAGAACGAAACCGACAAGACCCGCGTCATCCTGTTCTGCGACATCGAACGTCCACTGAGCAATCGCCTGATGACCCGCATCAACCGCTTCATCAGCGGCTGGCTCGGCCGCGCCACCGCACCGCAGAACCTTGACGATGAACGCGTCGGCGGGATCAACCAGGCCTATGCCTGGAGCAAGAACTTCAGTGACCGGTTCAGCGGCGTGGTCAAACAGTGGAAACGCCGTAATCCGAAGGCTTACCGGGTGATGCGTCCGGTGCTGGCGGTAGTTGTGTTGACGTTGTTGGGGTACTGGTTGTTTGGTTGAGGCTGGACAACAGAAATAAAAAAACCGCTCCTTGTGAGCGGTTTTTTATGCTTTTGAAAAATTTACAGGCGGCCAGCGGCGAGTAAGTTTGGCTCTTCGGTTTCAGTGCCTGTTACAAGTAATTGCAGGGCTGGCGGTCAGTGCTACTTCACCGGGCTTTCTGCCGTTGGGAGCGATTTTTCCGCGGGAAGGCTTCTTCGTCGATTTGCTCACTTTGCCTCCTGCGCTGAACGATGGCTTGCGTCGATGGGTTTAGCCGGCCTCGAAAGCCGATTCTCCTGACCCCCGTCTGTCGCTGCTGGCGCTTTGGTCAAATCATTGCAATCCATGTCCCGCGCTGGTTATAGTCGGCCCTCGTGAGCCATACGACTCACACCTCTATCCCAAGAAGATCAGCCCAAATGCCTGCATCCCTCATCAACGCGGTAGTCGATTCAGCGGTCAACGCTGGCGTCGTGCCGTGCGGGAATCAGCAGCCAAAGCAGATCAGTCATTACCCTCCACCTGTCAGTTGCACGCCGGTACGCGCAGTTGCGCCGCCACCGCCGGGCGTTGGTGTTTCGGGCTGATCGGCATTTATTGCTGACCCCTGCGCCCGCCTGCAAAAACCTACTGAATTTCAGCTTCGGCTGAGTTGGCTATTTGCCTGACTACAGGTGGTATTCATGTTTGTCCTTTCGAAAAAGTCCGCGCTTGCGGCGCTGTCCACGTGTCTGTTCGTTCTGCTGTGGAGCAGCGGGGCGATCTTCTCCAAATGGGGGCTGGCCCACGCGTCACCCTTTGCCTTCCTGTTCATTCGCTTTGCCATCGCCCTGTGCGGGCTGGTGCTGCTGATTCCATTACTGAAACTGAAACTGCCCAAGGGCGGCAGGCCGATGCTGTTTGCGATCGCCACGGGGGTGGTGTTGTTGGGGGCTTATCAGATTTTCTATCTGCTGGCCCTGAACACCCAAATCACGCCGGGTGTGATGGCGACCATCATGGGCGTGCAGCCGATTCTGACGGTGGTATTAATGGAGCGGCAGCGCTCGGCGAGCCGGCTGTTCGGGCTGGCGCTTGGCTTGGCGGGCCTGATCATGGTGGTTTACCAGGGCATCGGTCTGGCCGGCATGTCGTGGGCGGGGATGCTGTTTGGTCTGCTGGCGCTGGGGAGCATGACGCTGGGGTCGATCATGCAGAAACGCATCACCGAAAATCCCCTCGGTACGCTGCCGGTGCAGTACCTGGCCGGGCTGTTGTTGTGCGGGATCTTTGTGCCGTTCCAGCCGTTTCATTTCGAACACAGCGCGGGTTTCATCGTGCCGGTGTTGTGGATGGGGCTGGTGGTGTCGGTACTGGCGACGCTGCTGCTGTATCGCCTGATCGCCAGGGGGAATCTGGTGAATGTCACCAGTCTGTTCTATCTGGTGCCAGCGGTGACGGCGGTGATGGACTACCTGATTTTCGGTAATCGCCTGGCGGCATTGAGCGTGCTGGGGATGCTGTTGATCATTGTCGGGTTGGCCTTCGTATTCCGCAAAACCCGATGACGCGGCCCCTGTAGGCGCTGCCGCAGGCTGCGATCTTTTGATCCTGATCTTTAAAGTCAAAAGATCGCAGCCAGCGATGGCACCTACAGTTTTTTTACCACCGCCGGCTTCAACACCAGCCACAACGCCAACGCAATCAACACACCGCCGTAGACGTGAGCCATCGACAACGGCTCATCCAGCAACAGCGCCCCCCACAACACCCCGAACGGCGGAATCATGAAGGTCACGGTCATCGATTTGACCGGGCCAATGGAGCTGAGCAGGCGGAAGTAAATAATGTAGGCGAACGCCGTGCAGCCCAGGCCCAAGCCGAGCAGCGACAGCCAGACACTCCAGCCGCCCCAGCTCGCCGGCGGTTGAGTTACCACGCTGTAACCGAACAGCGGCAGCAGGAACAGTGTCGCGCCGAGCATGCTGCCCACGGCTGACAAACGACTGTCCAACCCGCCGGCCTGATCCAGCCAGCGCCGTGCAAGGAATCCGGCAAAACCGTAACAAGTGGTCGCGAGCAGGCAGGCGAGGGCGCCCAGCAGCAATTGCATATCGAAGGCCACGGGACCGGCGCGCGTCAGCACGCCTACACCGAACAATCCAAGGAACACGCCCGCCAGTTTGGCCGTGGTGAGTTTCTCGCTGAAGAACAACCCGCCGATCAACACACCCATCAATGGCGTGGTGGCGTTGAAGATCGCCGAATAACCGGCTGGCAGCACTTGAGCCGCGACCGAATACAGCGTCGCCGGTATCCCCGAGTTGATAACGCCGAGCAGCATCAGGGTTTTCAGCTTGCCCTTGAAATCCCAGCTGATGCGCATCAGTCCGAGGATCACCAGCAGACCGACGGCAGCGATCGATACCCGAAAAAACGCCGTCGGAATGGTGCCGATCACTGGCGCAATAATGCGCATGAACAGAAAACTCGCACCCCAGATGGCAGCCAGCGACAACATACGGAAAATATCGACAGGGCTCACGGCGGGCTCCTTGCTTGATCGGGACGAGAGTGTTGCCGAGCCTCCTGACGATGGCAACCGCTAATCGGGCATTTAAATGTCCCCGGCAGGAATGCCTGGCAAAAAAGCCAAGCCGTACGTCTGCGCTTCGGTTTTGGCAGAAATTGCACTTCTCCTCATGCCGGTTCCGTGGCTAAGCTCAGGCATCACGAATGCACGCAGAGGTTTCATCTATGCCGCAGCAATGGCCCGCCACCGACATCGCCCGCATGATCCTCGATGGCTTTGATGATTACCGCGAGCATTTCCGCCGCATCACCGATGGCGCCCGGGAGCGATTCGAGCAGGCGCGCTGGCAGGAGACGCAAACCGCGTCGGCGGCGCGAATCAACCTGTATGAGGAAAAAGTCGGCGAAACCATCGCCCGACTGCGCGAATACTTCGACGACGAAGCGCTGATGAATGTCAGTTGCTGGCCGCTGGTGAAAAGCGCCTACATCAGCGTCATCGACCTGCGCTTCGACGACGAACTGTCGGAGACCTGGTACAACTCGATTTTCTGCGGGCTGTTCAGCCATGACCTGATCAGCGACGGCTGCATGTTCATTCACACCACCCGCCCGAGCCTGCGCCGAGCGCGGGCTGCGCAAACCCGCACGTACAAGCCGCAAGGGCAATTGTCGGGGATGCTCGCGAGCATTTTTGCCGACTACCGTTTCAGCGAGGATTACGCCGATTTGCCCGGCGACCTGCGCCGCCTCGAAGCGCAGTTGCGTGAAAATCTCCCGGACTGGGTGTGCAAAGACCCGGAACTGAGCGTCGAGCTGTTTTCCTCGGTGTTGTACCGCAACAAGGGCGCGTACCTGGTCGGGCGCATTTACACCCGCGATGAGCAATGGCCCCTGGTGATTCCGCTGCTGCACCGCGAAGGGCGCGGGATTCAGATCGATGCGCTGATCACCGACGAAGCCGATGTGTCGATCATCTTCTCTTTCACCCGTTCGTATTTCATGGTCGATGTGCCGGTGCCGGCTGAGTTCATCGGTTTTCTGCGGCGGATTTTGCCGGGCAAACACATCGCCGAGTTGTATACCTCGATTGGCTTTTACAAGCACGGCAAGTCCGAGTTCTATCGGGCGCTGATCAATCACCTGGCCAACACCGATGACCAGTTCATCATGGCGCCGGGCGTGCGTGGCATGGTCATGAGCGTGTTTACCCTGCCGGGCTTCAACACCGTGTTCAAAATCATCAAGGACCGGTTTTCACCGTCGAAAAACGTCGACCGTGCCACGGTCATCGAGAAGTATCGACTGGTGAAAAGCGTCGACCGGGTAGGGCGCATGGCCGATACCCAGGAATTCGCCGACTTCCGTTTTCCGCTGAGCAAATTCGAGCCAGCGTGCCTCGAGGAATTACTGGAGGTCGCGCCGTCCACGGTGTCGGTCGAAGGCGATACGGTGCTGATCCGCCACTGCTGGACGGAACGGCGGATGACCCCGCTCAACCTTTACCTGGAAAACGCCAACGATGCGCAGGTGCATGAAGCGCTGGAAGATTACGGGCTCGCGATCAAGCAACTGGCGGCGGCGAACATCTTTCCCGGCGACATGTTGTTGAAGAACTTCGGCGTCACCCGTCACGGCCGGGTGGTGTTTTATGACTATGACGAGATCTGTTTCCTGACCGAAGCCAACTTCCGCCACATCCCGCAACCGCGCACACCCGAGGATGAAATGGCGTCGGAACCGTGGTATTCGATCGGGCCGCTGGATGTGTTTCCCGAGGAGTTTCCGCCGTTTCTGTTTGCTGATTGGGGGCAACGCAAGTTGTTCGACCAGTTGCATGGCGAGTTGTATAACGCCGATTACTGGAAAAGCCTGCAGGACGCGATTCGCGCCGGCAAAGTGATTGATGTTTTCCCGTACCGCCGCAAAGGTCTCGATAACGAATAACTGCAGCTGCAAGTGCCAAGCTGCAAGCTACAAGTGAGAAGCCGCTTTGAACTTGCGGCTTGTAGCTTGGCGCTTGGCCCTTGTAGCTACTTTTCTGCGACAATCCGCCCCCTGCACAAATAGACGACCGAATTGCGTACCCGATGACCGACGAATCGCCCTCCATCGACAAACTGTTGAAAAACCTCGATCACGCCATGCTCGCCGACCGCCACCGGCTGCGGCGGCAGTTGCTTGAGCTGCGCAAGAATCCCGATGAGGCCAAGCTGGCCCAATGGGTGACGCGCATGCAGGCATCTTGTGATCAGGTGCTGGCGCGAAAGGCCAGCCTGCCGGTCATTCGTTACGACGACAGCCTGCCGATTGCGGCCAAGCGTGACGAGATCAAAAAGGCGCTGGAGCAGCATCAGGTCCTGATCATCGCGGGCGAAACCGGCTCGGGTAAAACCACCCAGTTGCCGAAAATCTGCCTGGAAATCGGTCGTGGTCAACACGGTCTGATCGGCCACACCCAGCCGCGCCGGATCGCTGCGCGCAGCGTCGCCAGCCGCGTCGCCGAAGAACTCGGAACGCCCCTCGGTTCGCTGGTCGGCTATCAGGTACGTTTTGAAGATCAGAGCAACTCCAACACCCTGATCAAACTGATGACCGACGGCATCCTGCTGGCGGAAACCCAGAACGACCGCTACCTCGAACGCTACGACACGATCATCGTCGACGAAGCCCACGAACGCAGCCTCAACATCGATTTTCTGCTCGGTTACCTGAAAACCCTGCTGCCGCGTCGCCCGGATCTGAAAGTCATCATCACCTCGGCAACCATCGATCTGGAACGTTTCTCCAAGCATTTCGACGATGCGCCGATTGTTGAAGTCTCCGGCCGAACCTTCCCGGTCGACACCTGGTATCGCCCGCTGACCCTGGAGCAGGACGAAGAGGGCAACCGTGTCGAAGATGACTTGACCGTGGATCAGGCGATCCTCGCCACCCTCGACGAAATCGCCGCTTATGAGCGCAGCGAACGCCGCAGCCCCGGTGATGTTTTGGTGTTCCTGCCCGGCGAACGGGAGATTCGCGACGCCGCCGATATGCTGCGCAAGGCGCAGATCAAGCACACCGAAATTCTGCCGCTGTATGCGCGTCTGTCACCGGCCGAGCAGCAGCGGATTTTCCAGTCGCATCCGGGCCGTCGTGTGGTGCTGGCGACCAACGTTGCCGAGACCTCGCTGACCGTGCCGGGCATCCGTTACGTGATCGACAGCGGCACCGCGCGCATCAGCCGCTACAGCTATCGCGCCAAGGTCCAGCGCTTGCCGATCGAAGCGATTTCCCAGGCCAGTGCCAACCAGCGTAAAGGTCGCTGCGGCCGGGTCGAGCCGGGCATTTGCATTCGCCTCTACAGCGAAGAAGACTTCATCGGCCGCCCGGAATTTACCGATCCGGAAATTCTGCGCACCAACCTCGCCGCGGTGATTTTGCAGATGCTCCATCTGCGTCTCGGCGAAATCACCGCGTTCCCGTTCATCGAGCCGCCGGACGGCAAGGCGATCAGTGACGGTTTCAATCTGCTGCAAGAACTCTCGGCGGTCGATCGCAACAGCCAGTTGACCCCGCTCGGCCGCCAATTGGCGCGCCTGCCGGTGGACCCGCGCATGGGGCGTATGCTGCTCGAAGCGGCCAAACTTGGCAGTCTGCAGGAAGTGCTGATCGTCGCCAGTGCCATGTCGATTCAGGACCCGCGCGAGCGTCCGCCGGAGCGTCAGCAAGCCGCCGATCAGGCCCACGCGCAATGGAAGGACATCGACTCGGACTTCGCCGGGCTGGTCAATCTGTGGCGTGGTTTTGAAGAGCAGCGCCAGGCGCTGACGGCCAGTCCGCTGCGCAATTGGTGCCGGAAGAACTTCCTCAATTACTTGCGTTTGCGCGAGTGGCGCGATTCCCATCGCCAGTTGAGCCTGATCTGCCGCGACATGCAGCTGAGCCTGAACAAAGAGCCGGCGGATTATCAGAAACTGCACAAAGCGGTGCTGGTGGGGCTGCTCAGCCAGATCGGCCAGAAAACCGAGGACGGCGATTACCTCGGCGCCCGTCAGCGACGCTTCTGGATTCATCCGTCGTCAGGCATCGGCAAGAAGCGCCCGCAATGGCTGATGACCGCCGAACTGGTGGAGACCACCAAGCTTTACGCACGCATGGTCGCCAAGATCGACGCTGACTGGATCGAGCCGCTGGCCGGGCATCTGATCAAGAAAAACCACTTCGAGCCGCACTGGGAGAAGAAGCGCGGCCAGGTCGTGGCGTTCGAGCAGATCACCCTGTTCGGCCTGATCGTGGTTGGCCGCCGGCCGGTGCACTACGGTCCGGTAGATCCGGTGGTCTCGCGTGAATTGTTTATCCGTGAAGGTCTGGTGCGCGGCGAGATTCAATCCAGAGCCAAGTGCCTGTCCGCTAACCAGAAGCTACTGGAACAGCTCGACGAACTCGAAGCCAAGGCCCGTCGTCGCGACATCCTCGCCGACGAAGAAACCCTGTACGCCTTCTACGATGCACGCTTGCCGGCAGAGATTCACCAGACGGCGACCTTCGACAGTTGGTATCGCATCAACAGCCAGAAAGATCCGCAGCTGTTGATCATGCGTGAAGAAGACGTACTGGCCCGCGAGGCCAGTGAAGTCACCGCACGGGACTACCCGGACACCCTGCACATCGGTGATCTAGAGCTGGCCCTGACGTATCATTTTGAACCCAATCACCCGCGTGACGGCGTGACCTTGCGTGTGCCGGCGCCGCTGTTGCCGATGTTGCCGCCGGAGCGTCTGGAATGGCTGGTGCCGGGGTTGATCGAGGCCAAGTGCATCGCCCTCGTGCGTAACTTGCCGAAAGCGCTGCGCAAGAATTTCGTGCCGGTGCCGGACTTCATCAAGGCTGCGTTGCAACGCATGACCTTCGCCGAAGGTTCGCTGCCGCAAGCTCTGGGCCGTGAGCTGTTGCGCATGACCGGCGCACGGGTCAGTGATGAGGCGTGGGCAGAGGCTGAGCAAGGGGTCGAAGGGCATCTGCGGATGAACCTGGAAATCGTCGACGGCCAAGGCAAGTTTCTTGGCGAAGGACGAGATCTGGCCGAGCTGACCGCGCGTTTTGCCGAAGCCAGTCAGGCCGCACTGGCCGTGCCGCAGAGCGCTAAAAGTCAGCAACCGGTGGAGGCGAAAGTCTTTGCCCCGGTGGCAGAAAAAACTCAGCAGAAGATCGCCGGGTTGTCGATGACGGTGTATCCGGCGCTGGTGGAAGAGGGCGGTACGGTCAAGGAAGGACGATTCTCGACGCCGGCCGAAGCCGAGTTTCAGCATCGTCGTGCGTTGCAGCGTTTGTTGATGCAGCAATTGGCCGAGCCGGCCAAATTCCTGCGTGGCAAGTTGCCGGGGCAGACCGAACTGGGTTTGCTCTACCGCGATCTGGGTCGGGTCGATGCCTTGGTCGAAGACATTTTGCTGGCCAGCCTCGACAGCTGCATTCTGGAGGGCGAAGACCCGTTGCCCCGTGACGGCGCAGGGCTGGCGGCATTGGCCGAGCGCAAGCGCGGCAGCTGGACTGAACACGCCGAGCGTGTGGCGCGGCTGACGCTGGAGATCCTGAAGATCTGGCACGGTCTGCAAAAGCGCTTCAAGGGCAAGATCGACCTCGCCCAAGCCGTGGCGCTCAATGACATCAAGCAGCAGATCAGTAATCTGGTCTATCCGGGCTTTGTCCGGGAAACGCCGATGCAGTGGCTCAAGGAGTTGCCGCGTTACCTGAAAGCGGTCGAGCAGCGTTTCGAGAAACTCGGCGCGCAGGTGCAGAAGGATCGGGTCTGGAGCGGTGAGCTCGCTGGCCTCTGGGCGCAATACCAGACTCGCGCCGCCAAACACGCCCAGGAAGGCAAACGCGATCCGCAGCTTGAGTTGTACCGCTGGTGGCTGGAGGAGTATCGGGTTTCGCTGTTCGCCCAGCAGCTGGGGACGAAAGTGCCGATCTCCGACAAGCGCCTGAACAAGCAGTGGACTCAGGTAGAACCCTGATCTTGCTCCGTAAGCAATGCCCCCTGTGGGAGCGAGCCTGCTCGCGAAAGCGCTGTATCAGACACCATCGCGGTGACTGACACACCGCCTTCGCGAGCAGGCTCGCTCCCACGTCGGGATTTGGGTAGTGCGTGAGAAAGGGGCCAAAACCTTGGGTTTATGGCAAACTTCGCGACCATAAACGCCGCGTTCGCGACCCAGAGCCTTCGGCCGTGTCCCGGAGCGGAATAAAGCGATGCCAGGTTTGCGTCCCCCGGATGGGAATAGACCCTTTGTGTGTTGGTACGACGGTTCCAGCACTTTCTGCCTGAACAGATTAGAGAAACGACCATGCATAACGTCGTCATCAGCGGCACCGGCCTGTATACCCCGGCCAACAGCATCTCCAACGAAGAGCTGGTGCAGTCTTTCAATACCTACGTCGCACAGTTCAACGCGGACAACGCCGAGGCCATCGCCAGCGGCGAAGTCCAGGCACTGACTGAATCCAGCGCACCGTTCATCGAGAAAGCTTCGGGCATCAAAAGCCGTTTTGTCATGGACAAGGACGGCATTCTTGATCCGCAACGCATGGCCCCGCGCCTGCCGGAGCGGTCCAACGACGAATGGTCGGTGCTCTGCCAGATGGCCATCGGTGCTGCCGAGCAAGCCTTGCAACGCGCCGGCAAAACCGCTGCCGACATCGACGGTGTCATCGTTGCCTGCTCCAACCTGCAACGCGCCTACCCGGCCATCGCCATCGAAGTCCAGGAAGCGCTGGGCATTCAAGGTTTCGGTTTCGACATGAACGTGGCCTGTTCCTCGGCGACCTTCGGCATACAGGCAGCGACCAACAGCGTGCAACTGGGCCAGGCCCGGGCGATCCTGATGGTCAATCCGGAAGTCTGCACCGGTCACCTGAACTTCCGTGACCGCGACAGCCACTTCATCTTCGGCGATGCAGCCACTGCGGTGATCATCGAACGCGCCGACCTGGCCACCTCCAAGCACCAGTTCGACGTGGTCAGCACCAAACTGCTGACCAAGTTCTCCAACAACATCCGCAACAACTTCGGCTTCCTCAACCGTGCGGCGGAAGAGGGCGTCGGTGCTCGCGACAAGCTGTTCGTGCAGGAAGGCCGCAAGGTGTTCAAGGACGTTTGCCCGATGGTTGCCGAACTGATCGGCGAGCATCTGCAAGAGAACCAGCTCAATGTCGGCGACGTTAAGCGCTTCTGGTTGCACCAGGCCAACCTGAGCATGAACCACCTGATCGTGCGCAAACTGCTGGGTCGCGAAGCGACGGAAGAAGAGGCGCCGGTAATCCTCGACACCTACGCCAACACCAGTTCGGCGGGTTCGGTCATTGCCTTCCACAAGTACCAGGATGACCTGGCCGCCGGTTCGCTGGCAGTGCTGAGTTCGTTCGGTGCGGGTTACTCGATCGGTAGCGTGATTCTGCGCAAGCGCTGAGTTTGCCTTGAAAAGATCGCAGCCTGCGACAGCTCCTACACTGACGGTTTCAAACCCGTTGTTGTAAGTGCTGCCGCGGGCTGCGATCTTTTGCGTCCTATCAACTGAAACGAGGCGTCAATGGCCGTTACGGACGACACCCAATTGCTTGAGCGTTTGCTGGCAGGCGAGCAGAAGGCTTTCAAGGAGCTGGTCACGACTTATCAGAGCGCCATGCGTGCCGTTGCGTATGCGATCGTCGGCCAGCGTCATGTCGAGGAAGTGGTGCAGGACGCCTGGCTGTCGGTGGTGCGTCATATTGGCAGCTTCGAAGGGCGCTCCAGTCTCAAGACCTGGCTGCTGACCATTACTGCCAACTCGGCCAAGAGTCGCTACAAGCAAAATCGCCGTGAGGTGTTGCTCGACGACTTGCCGTCGCCCCACGGCACTATCGACGACGACCGTTTTTCGTCCGGCGACGGCCATTGGCTGGTCGCGCCTTTCGCCTGGCACCAGGACACTCCCGAGGCGTTGTTGACCGAAGGCGAACTGCGCGAGTGCCTGGAGCACACGTTGCTGAGCCTGTCGGAACTGCAAAGCAGCGTTTTGCTGTTGCGTGAGCGCCAGGGCGTGGAGCTCGAAGAGATCTGTAATCTTCTGGACATCTCGCTCTCCAATGTTCGGGTGCTGCTGCATCGGGCACGGTTAAAGGTCTTCGCGACCGTGGAACATTTTGAGGAGACAGGAGAATGTTGACATGCAAGGAGCAAGTGGCACGATCCAGCGATTATCTCGATGGTCAGCTGAGTTTTGGCGAGAAGCTGATGGTGCGTCATCACCTGATGTTCTGCCGCAACTGCCGGCGTTTCATACGCCAGATGCGGTTGATGCAGGCGACACTGAAGGCCATGCCGGAACAACCTGAAGAGGGTGTCGATGCACTGGCTGAACGCCTGGCTGCGCAACGACGGGAAGACAAGCCTCTGTAGGAGCTGCCGCAGGCTGCGATCTTTTGATCTTAAAAACAAGATCAAAAGATCGCAGCCTGCGGCAGCTCCTACAGGGTTTTTTTGCGCATT
Organism: Pseudomonas sp. MF6776; assembly: GCF_016613125.1. Classification (NCBI taxonomy): domain Bacteria; kingdom Pseudomonadati; phylum Pseudomonadota; class Gammaproteobacteria; order Pseudomonadales; family Pseudomonadaceae; genus Pseudomonas; species Pseudomonas sp. MF6776. The sequence continues at coordinate 4,979 of NZ_JAENSQ010000019.1, read as the reverse complement.
CTGAAATAGCCCCGCGTGGGTGAAACGAACGGATGATGGGGGATCGTCCCGCCCACGTCAGGCTATTGATTGCTGCTGTTTAGAACTTGGCTTCCGCATCCAGCTGCAGGGTGTTGGTATCTGCATCGCGCTGGGTCCGGCTGGCGAAGTCTGCCTTGGTCAGGAAGTACGTCGCGCCGACAGCGAAGTTCTTGTCGATGTCGTAACCGACCTTGAACTTGTGACCACGCGAACCTGTGGTGCCGTTGGCAAAGTCGGAGTCGGTGAACGCGCCGACCACAGCGTTGCGCTGCACGTCACGATAGTTGTAGTCGAGGTTGAAACCAAAGACCTTCGACTTGGCGCCGAGCAGCCAGGCAGTGTCCTGATCGGTCACGGCATCGTTGTTCTTCACGTATTGGCCGTAGAACGACAGAGGCATTGGCAGACCGCCGATGTCGACCTGGCTGAAACCTTCGTACAGGCGGAACTCGTTGTTTGCCGAGTTGCCGTTGACCGCCAGGGCGCACGGCGTGGAAGTGCCGGTGCAGCGGCTATCCTCGTCGTTCTGGTAAGCGTAGACACTGCCGCCCAAGGTCAGCTTCAGGTTGTCGGTGATATTGAAGCGGCTACCCAGTTGGCCGGCGGTCAGGCGCAGGTCGTGACGGAACTGCACGCCGTCACCATCGACGTTGTCCTTGAGGTTGTAGTTACCCAGGCTGCCGAACAGTTCGGCGCTGCTGCCCAGCGGGTATTTGTAAGTAACGGCCAGACCTTCAGGGTTGATGTCGCTATCCCAGATCACGTCGCCCATGCTCACCCACGGTTGCAGCATCTTGCCGCCGATCACGTGCAGGTTCTTGATCTGGTCAGGGTGGTAGTCGATGTAGCCCAGATCCAGCCAGATCTGCTTCTTGTCGAAGTAGTTGTCCTGATCCTGGTTAGTCGAACGGGCATCGTCGCCGCCGCCTGTGGCGATACGGATACCGGTGTCCACTTGCGGGTTGATCTCGGTGTAGGCACCCAGACGGGCACGGATGCGCTGACGATCCTTGTCGCGACCGCCGTTGTTCGGTTCGCCATCGATCTTGATGGTTTCCTGACGGATGCGCACGTCGCCCTTGAACTGAGTCTTCGCCGCCCACGCCAGTTTCTGGTCGAAAGCGCTTCGTTCATTGGTCTTTTTCGCGACAGCCGCGACTTGTTCGTTGGTCTCTTGCTGCGCCTGCTGCGCGATTTGCTGAGCCTTCTGATCCTTGGCCAGTTCAGTTTGCAGTTCAATGTACTGCGCCTGGGAAATCGAACCGTTAGCCTTGAGCATGTCGAGCAGTTTGGCGTCGACTGCAGCACTGGCCGGAACGCTCATGGCCAGCAACAAGCCACCGCACAGGGCCGTCGCAGTTTTCGTGGAAGCAAGACGCATAGCAATCTCCGAAGATGAGAGGGGATGGCTTGACCATCCTGGGCACAACCGACAATCGAGGTCGGAAAACAGTGTCCGGGTTAGAACCCGGCGCTCTAAAAACAGGCGCCAGTATCGCGATGGTTTATGACAGTGCGGTGGCACAGTGATGGCAGGATGATGACGGTGTTCGTCGATCGTGAACTATTGATCTAGAGCGCTGTCGGCCGATTGCGGGTGTGCATTGCGGCGCAATCGGCGATACTCGGCGGGCGCTGGAGTCCTGTTGTGGAGAGCTTGTTGATGCCGTTGCAACGTCTGCAAAACCTGTCAGAAATTTCCTCACATGCCTGGGATGCACTGGTGCCGGACAATCAGCCGTTTCTGCGCCATGCGTTTCTCAGTGCATTGGAAGACAGCGGCAGCGTCGGCCCTCACTCCGGTTGGCAGCCGGAGCATTTGCTGCATATTGAAGATGATCGGCTGATCGCGGCGTTGCCCAGTTATCGCAAGTGGCATTCCTACGGCGAGTACGTGTTCGATCATGGCTGGGCCGATGCCTGTGCCCGCGCCGGAATCGATTACTACCCCAAGCTTTTGACGGCGGTGCCGTTCAGTCCCGTCAGTGGGCCGAGGCTGCTGGCCGCCAGGGTCGAGGACGGTTTCGAGCTGCTCAAGAGCCTGCCCGGTTATCTGGAAATAGAAGCGCTTTCCAGTGCCCACATCAATTTCACCGATGCCTTCACCGACGCCGCCATGGCCGAACAGCCGGGCTGGTTGCAGCGCATTGGCTGTCAGTATCACTGGCAGAATCGCGGCTATCGCGACTTTCAGGATTTTCTCGACGTGCTCGCTTCGCGCAAGCGCAAACAGATGCGCAAGGAACGCGAGCAAGTGGCGGGGCAGGGCTTCGAGTTTGAATGGCTGGAGGGAGGAGCGCTGGACGAGGCGCAGTGGGATTTCGTCTACGCCTGCTACGCCAATACCTACGCGGTGCGTCGGCAAACGCCGTATCTGACCCGGGAATTTTTCAGCCTGCTGGCCGAGCGCATGCCCGAAGCGATTCGCGTGGTGCTGGCCAAACAGGGCTCACGGCCGGTGGCCATGGCGTTCAGTCTGGTGGGGGGCGACAGTTTTTACGGACGTTATTGGGGCTGTTTGGCCGAGTTTGATCGGCTGCACTTCGAAACCTGTTTTTATCAGGGCATGGACTACGCGATTGCCCAGGGTTATCAGCGTTTTGATGCCGGTGCTCAGGGCGAGCACAAACTGATTCGTGGCTTTGAACCGGTGATCACCCATTCATGGCATTACCTGCGCCATCCCGGATTGAAAGCAGCGGTGAAGGATTTCCTGAAACAGGAACGCGCTGGCGTTCTGGCCTATGCCGAGGAAGCCAAAACAGCCTTGCCCTACCGCCAAACCTAGATCCCCTGTAGGAACTGCCGAAGGCTGCGATCTTTTGATCTGGTTTTTTGAACATCAAGATCAAAAGATCGCAGCCTTCGGCAGCTCTTACAAAGGGAGCTCAGGCATCCCTCAGGTTTCCTCTTTGCCCAACCAGCGATAGATCCCGCCACCGACCACCGCGCCAATCAACGGCGCGACCCAGAACATCCACAACTGCGCGATCGCCCAGCCGCCGACCATCAGCGCCGGCCCGGTGCTGCGGGCCGGGTTGACCGAGGTGTTGGTCACTGGAATCGAGATCAGGTGGATCAACGTCAGCGCGAGGCCGATGGCAATCGGTGCCAGCCCTGGCGGAGCGCGTTTGTCGGTGGCGCCCAGAATGATGATCACAAACATCGCGGTCATCACCAGCTCGGTGACAAATCCGGCAGCCATCGAATACTTGCCGGGCGAATGCTCGCCATAACCATTGGAGGCCAAACCGGCGGCAATGTCGAAACCCTCCCTGCCGCTAGCGATGTAGTAAAGCAGCGCTGCCGCCAGAATCCCGCCCAGCAACTGGGCGATGATGTAGGCGGGCAGTTCCCTGGCGGGAAAACGACCGCCGACAAACAGGCCTACCGACACGGCCGGGTTGAGATGACAACCGCTGATGTGGCCGATGGCAAAGGCCATGGTCAGCACCGTCAGACCAAACGCCAGGGCGACCCCCAGCATCCCGATTCCCAAAGGTGAAGAGGCGGCGATCACCGCACTGCCACAACCGCCCAACACCAGCCAGAACGTACCCAGCAACTCCGTAACTGAACGTTTGAACAAAGACATGAGAAGAGTCCTTGATAGGCTTGCTATCGAGACTGCATCGAGTTGCGCGTCCTTGCGGACTTACGACAGGTTCCCTGCTGGAACCTTCGCTGAGTACAGCACGCATTCCAAGGATTTCCAGCAAGCGAAAAAAAACGCCAGCCCCCGTGATTGGCGGGCTGTGGCGGTTTTGTCTGCGGGTGAATGCAGGCTCACTCCTGCAAGGTTTGGTGGTGATCGGGTCTATCAATCAGAGCAACTGCTAACCCTGAAACACGACACTGAATTAAAAGTATCTTTTGAAGTATTACCAAGCCCCACCAGCAATTTGGCACTCGTTATATTTTCAATATTGAATTTAAAATTGAAAGCCCCTCTAATAACCTTAGAGGATTTCGAGACAGGCAAACTTGGTGACAAACCCGTTGGCACAGTCATGGACTTCCCAAGCATCACCGTGACGGTATTGACGGAAGGTGCAGATATCCAGAATATCGACAATTATTTTCAACCCATTACAACAGGAAAGTCTGTGCATCCTGCCGCCGGCGCAACTTTAAGATTTACGCTAATATATCCAGCAAAAAGCAATAGGTTCGGCATTGGCAACTACTTTGCACGCCGATCGACATACAAATGCTACGACGAAAATCTAAACCTCGTTAAAGCCGGCTCCACCCCGATATATGATGTAGCACCATTCTTATGGGTTGACATAACAGAAACATCAAACAGGAAAATTAAATTTATAGACATAACTGATGGAGGAGACTCCTCAGATTTAGATAACTTCTCAATGATCTATTGAGCGACTTTCCCTTTGGCGTCATACCGCTGAATATTGCGCAGTTAGCGATACTCGGCGTGACGGCAAATCCCAAAGGACAGATGGAGCTTTGGACGCTCGCGCCAATGACCATTCGTCGCCACCTGTCAGATCTGACAGGTGCGCAAATCGCCATAAAGCGCTCTGATAGCTCCTGCCATTCCCACTGCGCAGGAGCTTGCTTCATGACCACCTCAACCCCACCGGACAACACCGTCCTCGTACTCTATCCACCCAAAGTAAACGGCCAGACCGAACCGGTCGAAGGCGCACATATTGGCGTGCCCCTGGTGGCCTATGATCTGGTCACCGACGGCGAAGGCGCCGTTGTCCTCGTCGACCCACCGTTGTCGGGCACCATGGATCCCGGCGACGTCATGGAGCTTTGGCTTGAGAATGAAGCGGCCGCACTGGACAGCGAAACCATTGTTGATCCGGACGCGCGCACCACGTTGCGCATTCCCAAGGCTCGCCTGCATCCGGACAAGGTCAACATGCTGTACTACACCGTCAGGCGCGGCAGCAGTAATATCGGCACTTCCACACCACCGCTGGAAA
>NZ_JAENSQ010000018.1:0-114368 GCF_016613125.1 Pseudomonas sp. MF6776 | reverse complement strand
CCTGAGTCAGCTGCCGGTAATGCGTAGTCATCTGCGCTTGAATCCTTCGGTGTGAGAGCCTGGATTCTACCGGTGGCTGGCTCTCTGCCTCTCGTTTCAAGCGTTGCGCTTATTCTATGAATTCAGGATGGACCCATGCGTTTTTTAACCTGTAGCAGTCAACTACGTTTGCCGGTTCGCTAATTCCTTTCTCTGATGGTGAAGAGCGATAACCCTGGTCGTTTTTCTCCGTCACGACCGGCTGCTTTTGGCCGATTCTGTTGAAAAAGTCGGTTCGCCCAAATAGCCTGAATATTGGCCGGTGAAAAACGCCTTTTTTACACGCTGCTACGTGAAATCTGAGCCTGGAAGCCTCTGCCCAAAGTAAAGATTTCAATCTCAGGCGCGTACTCTTCTGCCGTGGCAACCATGGCCGACTTTTTCAACAGAATCGGCCAATAGCAGTCCTTCATGAATAGCTGCCCAATATGGGCTAAAACTGGCCCACCCTCGATTTCGCACCTGTTCAACCTTTTCCAGACCCACCAAACCCATTTATGCCGTCATCCCGCAATGATGCTAAACGCGGTAGCTGCCAACACTTCCCCATTAACCATCACTTTCACTCCATGTCCCCCAGCAAAATGCTTGCGCGTCGTAAAATCCTTAATCACCTGGCGCCGTCCCACCACCACACTCCCAAACCCCGGCAACACCACCGTCTTCAGCTTGAAGACCTTCCCCGAAACCCCGCCATTCGCCTTCACATAGTCGATCGCATAATCAATCACCAACCTCTGCTCTTCAGCCACCGTCGACTTCACCACAAATGACAACGTAATCGCTTCTCCCAGCCTCACCACCGCCGGCTCAATCTTCACATCCAGCAACTCGACCTCAGGTTTTCCCCCGGCCCCAATCACCGTCAACGCCCGCAAATCCCCCTGTTTGATCAAACTGCGCAACGCATGCTTCGCAATCCACGCCGTATGTTTGTTTTCCAACGACCAGCCTTCAATCGTGTCGAGCACCCACTCGGGATGCACCTTCGTCACGTCATTCAAGTGATTCGCCACGGACTTGCGCACGTACAGGCTCTCATCCGCCTTCAACCGGTCCAGTATCCCGGCGGCTAACTGCGGATCCGCCTGCACCGCTTCCAGCCGAAACGACCACGGCAGGCGAGGGCGGCTGCCTTCGCTGGCGAGTCGGCGGACGTGGTGGTTTTCGTCCTGGGTCCAGTCGTGCATCCGTTCCAGCGAACGTTCCAGGTCGCTGCGCAGGAAGTGGCGGATGGCGAATTCGGAGGAGCCGAAGGTGGTGAAGTACTTCAGGGCTTCCATGGAGGTATCGAATGCGTGGCCGCCGTAGCTGGCGACGTAGTGCGGCAGGCACATGCTGACGAATCCACTGTTCAGTCGTGGTGCGAGTTCGCGCAGCACATCGAGGGAATCTTCGTAGTCCAGCGGCAGCACCGCATGCAGGCTTTCACTCACCCGCGCCATCCGCTGCATCACCGACAACTCAGCCAGCCCATCATTGGCATGCTTCAAAAACGCCTTGGCCTTAAACGCCGGGTACACAGCGCTCATTTCTGTGGCGATGTGTTGCAAACGCTCAGTGTTAAAGATCTCTTTCAGTGCCGGTGCAGCGGTATCAGGTGCGCTCATGATCAGGACATCGGCGTGCTGACGAACGCTTCAAGCGTTTCAGCGTAGGCAGTGTATTGGGCGATACGCGGGTAGCGCGCCACATCAATCTGGTCGGGGACGACGAGGTCGGTGAAGCTCCAGGCGACTGCGAGGCTGATGCCGGCCTGGGTGAGCGTGCCGTCGGTGGGTAAGCCGGTTTTTTCGAGTTCGTGTTCGAGGGCGGTGAAGGCGGCGGCGATTTGGCCTTCGACGCGTTCGACCCACGGTTGGTACTGGATGTCGGCCGGGCGCAGGTTGCGTTCGTAGTAGAGCTGCACGGCTTTTTCGCAGGCGGCGAGGCTGAGGCCGATCAGGCGCAGGGCATGGGCGCGCTGGTTCAAGTCTTTCGGCAGCAGGCTTTTGCCGGAGGCGGTTTCGAGGTAGTCGAGGATGAGGGTCGAGTCCATGAGGACGACGCCGTCGTCGAGGATCAGGGTGGGCGCCTTGACCACCGGGTTGATCTGCTGGAATTGCTCGAAGTGGCGGAACACCGAGACTGACTCGTGTTCGAGGTCGATCCCTAAGCGTTTGGCGGAGATCGCCACGCGGCGCACGTAAGGGGAGTCCAGCATGCCGATCAGTTTCATGACGCGTTCCTTCAAGCCAAACCGGTGGGGTAGGCATAACCTAGCCGAGGTTGAAGGAATTGTCAGTCGTCGAATCCGGCTTGTTCGTGGATCTCATCGACATTCAATTCCAGTCGATAGGCCACAGCCACAAACAATGCCTGGCACAAACACAACGTCGCACTCAACGAACGAAAAGCCAGCGCACTTCCTTCATTGACCAACAACACGCTGTTGGCGCGTTTGGCCAGTGGCGAGAGGAGGCTGTCGGTGAGGATCAGGGTGCTGGCCTGTTGTTCGCGGGCGTGGCGCAGGCAGTGTTGGGTTTCCCTGGCATAGGGGGTGAAGCTGATGGCGATGACCAGGTCGCCTTCGCGGATGCTGCGCATTTGTTCGCGATAGCTGCCGCCGAGGCCGGAGACGAGGTGGATGCGTTTCTGAGTGTGTTGCAAGTTGTAAACGAGATAGTCGGCGACGGCGAAGGAGCGGCGCACGCCGACGACATAGATGTTGTCGGCGTTGACGATCAGGTCGACGGCTTTTTCGAAAGCAGTGTCGTCGAGTTCACGGCCCAGACGTTCGATGCCGCAAAGCGTGGCGTCGATGCACTCGCGGGCGAGGTCGCCGTCGCTGGCTTTCTGCGATTGGTTGGCGATCATGTTGCGGATGCGTTGCTGGTAGTTCTGCACCGGCGAGGCTTTGTGGGTGTAGGCGGTGCGGAACAGGGCCTGCATTTCGCTGAAGCCGCTGAAGCCGAAGCGCTGGGAAAAGCGCACGATGGCGGACGGGTGGACTTCGCATTCGCGGGCAATGTCGCTGATGCGGTCGACCATGATCCGGTCGCTTTGCTGGCTCATGTAGCTGGCAATGCGCTTAAGCTGGCGCGGCAGGGTTTCGTATTCTTCGGTGATCAGTTGCAGCAGACGCTCGGCAGTGATCGGGGGGCTGGCGAGAGTGGGCTCGTCGGTGGCCGGCAGATCGGGGCGGGGCATAAGTCATCCTTCTGGCTGATCGATATCGCTGTGGCGAGGTGTGGATGATGTTAGTGGTGGTTTACCGGGTCTGCCTGGCTGAAACGATGCACCGGCAGACGAAAAAATTGCGATCAAATGGCGCTTGGTTAGCCGTTTGTCTTCTATATACAGCCGCTCGACTGAATTTCTTGCTATAAACGCACTCCGATAACCGCAATGAAGCCTGTGTCAGAGCCATTTCCGGGCCTTGTCGGACAAATTCCCAGTATTTAGAGTTGCTGATGCCTGAAACGGGCCTTAGACTGCCGCCCCTCGTAAATTGAGTGCCGGGTGGCATTTGCAATAAACGATGCCTTTTCGTCGACCGGACACGGTTCGCCGGAACGCTCCCTATTTCGCCTTAATGCACGTTTTTTTATAGAGATATCAATGACAAAGGACAAGTTGCTGGCCATGCCGGCAGATGACTACATGAATGCTGAGCAACACGCTTTCTTCGCAGAGCTGTTGCAGAACATGAAAGTCGAAACCCACGAGCGCATTGAGCAAAACCGTATCGCCATCGAGAGCCTGGATACCCCGGCTGATCCGGCGGACGCGGCTTCGGTTGAAGAAGAGCGCACCTGGCTGGTCAACGCGATCGATCGCGACCAGCGCATGCTGCCGCAACTGGAACAAGCCCTTGAGCGCATCAAGGAAGACAGTTTTGGCTGGTGCGACGACAGCGGCGAGGCCATTGGCCTGAAGCGCCTGCTGATCAGCCCGACCACCAAGTACTGCATCGAAGCTCAAGAGCGTCACGAGCAGATCGATAAGCACCAGCGTCAGGCCTGATTCCTGAGGCGACCCGCCGATTGCGGGTCGTTCTGAAAAGATCGCAGCCTTCGGCAGCTCCTACATGGGGTCGCAGGGGCTGCGATCTTTGTTTTTGCTCGTCTGCGATTCCCCGATTGTTTCATTGACCTGACTCAGACCCCGCGACTAACGGACCATAGATAATGGCGTTGTAGTGGCGTTTAATGCAGTCACAATAATGAGAACAAGTGTGGGGTGTTGATATGACGAGAGATGGATCTCTGGTTGGGGCTTTGCCTGCACCAGTGCTTTTGCCGAAAAACCGCTGGATCGCACCGACCCTGCAAAGCATCGCCCTGATGCTGTTGTTGGCCGGCATGACGCTGGGTGAATGGTCGCTTTACATTGGCATGCCCTTGGCGGTGCTGATTGTCTGGCTGCCGCGCCTGCGCACCCGAGCCGTCCCCGATGCACCGCCTGCCGACACCGGCAGCGCCATGTCCGAACTGACCCGCGACCTTTCCTACACCACCAGCCATAACGCGTTGTCGGCGGCCGGCGTGGCGTTTTCGGTCAAGGAGCTGGCGAGCAAGCTCGAATCGCAACTCGATGCCGCAGCACGGATTGTCAGCAACGCCGAGGTGATGATCGCCACCGAACACGCGACTTCGCAGCTCAGCCGCGATGCACTGGCAGCCGCCAGCGAGGCACATCACAGCAGTGCGGCGGGGCGCACCGAATTGATCGATTCGATTTCGCGCATGCGTCAGCTCAGTCAGCGCGCCAATGCCAGTCGTGAATTGATCGAAGCCTTGAGCCTGCGCAGCGATGACATTCAACGTGTGACGTTGGTGATCCAGTCGATTGCCAGCCAGACCAATCTTTTGGCGTTGAACGCGGCTATTGAAGCGGCGCGGGCTGGCGAGCATGGCCGCGGGTTTGCGGTGGTGGCTGATGAGGTGCGTGGATTGGCGGCGCGGACGGCGTCGGCGACTGGCGAAGTGGGCGAGATGGTCGCCGACATTCAGCAGCGCACCGCGCAGGTGGTGGAGCAGATCCGCGAGCTGTCCAGTGACTTGCACACTGGCGTCCAACAGGTCGAGCACACCGGCCAGCACTTGGAGAACATTGCTCGGCTGGCGGCCGGGGTGGAAAGTCAGGTCGGCGAAATCGCCCGTGGTGCCGAGACCAATCGTGAGCAACTCGACAGCCTGTTCAAGGCCATCGAGCAGATGCGCAGCGATCTGGCGATCAGCGATCAACAGACCCGGCGCCTCGCCGATGCGGCGGTGCAGATGGAGGGGCAGGCAGAAACCATCAGCGAACGTCTCGCCGAAGTCGGTCTGGATGACTATCACCAGCGCATCTATGATCTGGCGCGCGAAGGGGCGAGTCAGATTGCGGCGCGTTTCGAAGCGGACGTCGAGCAAGGGCGGATCAGTCTCGAAGATCTGTTCGACCGCCAGTATCAGGCGATCGCGAATACTCAGCCGACCAAGTATCAAACCCGATTCGACCGTTATACCGATCAGGTTCTGCCGGCGATTCAGGAACCGTTGTTGCCGCGTCACGAGGGGCTGGTGTTCGCCATTGCCTGCACGCAGCAGGGGTATGTGCCGACGCACAATCAGGTGTTCAGCCGGGCACTGACTGGCGATGCGCAGGTCGATGCGGTCAACAACCGGACTAAGCGCAAGTTCGCCGACCGCACCGGGATTCGCTGTGGCAGCCATCAGCAACCAGTGTTGCTGCAGACCTACACCCGTGACACCGGCGAGTTGATGCACGACCTGTCGGTGCCGATCACGATAAAGGGCCGACACTGGGGCGGCTTGCGGTTGGGCTATAAACCGGAAAGTCCGCGCTGATCGATTGTTACGCTTGATGCAATGAATATGTGCACGCGCGTTGCTGTTTGCGCTGCGGCGAAGTCATTAACATGCCTGCTTAGTTAGGTAGCTAATGAATTTCGGAGGTCCGCATGCAGTGCAGGGTTGATGTTGCCGTGATGATCGGCAGTGGCGTGCCCGCCGGTTTACGCGCAATGGGGCAAAGCGTTTGCTGGGTCGTTTTGCTCAACGGTGAGCGACGTGGCACCGCGTTTGCCAGTCGTGATGAGGCCGAGGAGTGCAGGGCTGCGTGGCTCGCGCAGTTGAAGGCGGAGGTTGGCGACAGCCTGCACTGATCGGGTCACTTGCCGTCGTGCAGGCGTACGTTCAGTTCATCGAAGACAATTGCCCTGTCGTCGTCTTTGCCAATCCACTCTTCAAGTGTCTGTTTTTGAGCTTGCGTCCAAAAATGCGCATCAACCAATTTGGTGTTGGCGTCCAGCGGATGCTTTTCGATGAAATCGTCGATTTGCGTATCCTCTGAAGGCAGCCCCAACTGATCGAACAGGGTTTTCAGGTTGTATGTTTCCAAATCCATCATGTGCTCCTTTTGCGCACGCCGGGATGGCGTAGTCGACACTCTCTCTATCTGAGGCAGCCACTGGCCAGGAGTTCGATTTGTAATTCGAGTGAGCGGGCGAGCGCGCAAGCCTCGTTATGATCCTCGCGGAAACCTCTTACACGGCCGGTCGACTTTTCTTTAATGTGAAAGAAAGCGTTACCTGCAGGTACCACCTGAAAGCGTGGCGTCTGGTCGTTCGTTACGGATTCCGGCAGATCTTCCATACCGGTGATATGCAGGATCACAGGCGATTTGAGTCGGGCGTCAGCGGGCATGGCGAAATGAGTCAGAGTGCACATATGAAGTCCTTTTCATCAGTTGGCCGATATTTACAGGCCGTTGTGGGTAGTCTTAATGAGCATCGCTGCTCTAGAATCGCCAGTACCTGTTGACGACAGCGCTTATCTAAAGCAATTTTTCGCAAGCGATATGTCGGAAAAGAGCTTTTCTTCGTGAGAATTTTCCCTAAAGTTCGTAGTCAACTTTCTCTCATGGCGAGTGAGGATTTTTCCTTCAGGCTTTGGCGACGTTGGAGTGAGTTTCGCGAGTGACAATCCAGTAGTCTTACGAACCTCGCGTTGAACGAGCGCTCTGCTCAGTTCAGGTTTTTATTTGAGTCAATTGGCAGTGCCATCGGCCTGGCCGTTTTTTGCCGTGCGCGTTTCCCGTGTGCGGTTTTTCAGATGTGGGGATGTTTCTTTGGCAGTCAGTAATCTCGATATGCATGCTTTGTTCGTGCTGGGTGATTTGCGTGCAAAGCTGGTCAAGCAGTTCCAATCGCGTTTTGTTTACATCACCGAGCAAAGCGCGGAAGGCATTTACGTTGCCGAGATCGACACGCAAAGTGCGCTGGTAGTCGATGACAAACCTGGGCTGAAGCTCAAGGTCGGCGACCACTTCAGTGCATCGGTCTTGCCCAGCCGTGAAGGTGGCAAGATGGATATCCGTTTTCGTGAAATAAAACTCACGGTTTATGGGCTTGGCGATTACGCCTTCGTTGATAGCGCTGATGGCCATGCGATCCTGTTCAAGGAAGGTCACAGCGTGGTGACCGTGTTCGCCGCCAATGAGCAATTGCAGGAAGGCCTGACCAAGACCCTGAAAGCCGTCACTGGCAAAGCCGCGAAGTGGCGCAAGGGCGAACTGGTGACCTTCAAGGCCAGCGAGTGATCGGTGGTTTGAGTCGCGCCGATTTTCATTCTCAGAACATCGACAATGCGCGTGATGAGGCCGGGCGATTGTTTGCCATGAAGGCCGAGTTGCAAGGCGCGTGGCTGGGATGGGTGGCCTCGCAGATCTACGCGTTGCGTCCAGCGGAATACGCCAGCATGGTCAGACGCGAGCTTCAAAGCTTGCAGGAAAAGTCTGAAAGCTAACCTCGTCTGGGGCCATGCCCTGAAAAAGCAGGAACCTCGTCTACAGTCAGTTGACTGAGTATTCAGAGGCTTGCGGTCTTCTGTCAGGCCATCCTGTCATTGCTGTGAACAGCACGAGGTGTAATGCATGAACGGATTTCGACGGTTATTGGCCGCCAGCGTGGCGACATTCGGCCTGCTGGCGTCAGCGCAATCGACGATGGCAGCACAGGCGCCGATCCATTTCGCCGACCTGAATTGGGAAAGCGGCAGCCTGATCACCGATGTCTTGCGGATCATCGTCGAGAAGGGCTACGGGTTGCCAACCGACACCTTGCCCGGCACCACCATTACCCTGGAAACCGCGCTGGCCAACAATGACATTCAGGTCATTGGCGAGGAGTGGGCTGGGCGCAGTCCGGTGTGGGTCAAGGCCGAGGCTGAAGGCAAGGTGGTGAGCCTGGGCGATACGGTCAAGGGCGCCACCGAAGGCTGGTGGGTGCCGGAATACGTGATCAAGGGTGACCCGGCCAAGGGCATCAAGCCGCTGGCGCCGGATTTGCGCAGTGTCAGTGATCTGAAAAAATACAAGGACGTGTTCAAGGACCCGGAGAACCCGAGCAAGGGGCGTTTCCTCAACAGCCCGATTGGCTGGACTTCAGAAGTGGTCAACAAGCAGAAACTCACGGCTTACGGGTTGCAGGACGACTTCACCAATTTCCGCAGTGGCTCGGGTGCCGCTCTCGACGCCGAGATCAGTTCCTCTATTCGTCGCGGTAAACCGGTGCTGTTTTATTACTGGTCGCCGACGCCGTTGCTGGGCAAGTTCAAACTGGTGCAGTTGGAAGAGCCGCCGTTTGATGCCGAGGCATGGAAAACGCTGACTGACGCTGATAATCCCAACCCGAAACCCACCCGCTCGCTGGCGTCGAAACTGTCGATTGGCGTGTCTACACCATTCCAGAAACAGTATCCGCAGATTGCCGAGTTCTTCAGCAAAGTCGATTTCCCGATTGCTGAGCTGAACAAGGCGTTGGCCGACATGAGCGAGAAGCACACCGCACCGCGTCAGGCGGCTGAAGCGTTCATGAAGGCGCATCCGGATGTGTGGCAGGCGTGGTTGCCGAAGGATGTGGCGGATAAGGTTTCGGCCAGCCTGCAATAAATCCTGATGCAGATGCTGATGCTGTAGGAGCTGCCGCAGGCTGCGATCTTTTGATCTGGCCTTTGAAAGGACAAAGTCAAAAGATCGCAGCCTGCGGCAGCTCCTTGTATCTCGACTATCGCTCCGTCAGGAGCGATAGTTCTCGACTGATCATCGAGGGAGGGATCTGGAAGCTGTGCAGCTCCTTAGGCTTCTTGCCTGTGACGTAGATTGTGCTCCATCCCTCCACACTCACTCGTATAGTTCGAACGGTATCTTGGGCCCGTTTTTGGCGAGAGCCCGCATTCGCAAGGTTGGACAGAGTGCAGTGATGATCGCAAAAGGGATCAAGTGGAGAGACGATCATGTCCAGTTTCGTTGGCGTCGACATCGCAAAAAACACTTTTGATATTGCTACGCACTTGCCCAACGGCAAGCACAAAACCAAAGCCAAGTTGACCAACGATCCAAAGGGTTTCAGAGAGTTTGAAGCTTGGCTGGAAAAGCAGGTCGAGCCTTCGGCCTTGATCGTGATGGAAGCTACCAGCGTCTATCATCTGGAACTCGCCGAGTTCGTCTACAACAAGGGTTACCGGGTCTGCGTAGTGAACCCGGCCACGACCAAAGCCTACGCCGACAGTGAACTGCGCCGGATCAAGACCGATAAAAGCGACGCCAAACTGATCGCCGATTTTGCTCGCGAAAAGGATCAGAAGCTTCAGCCATGGGCGCCTGAGCCTCTGAAATATCGCCAGTTGAAAGCGATGGTGCGCCGCTTGGATGACCTTCAGGAAATGGAGCAAATGGAGCTCAATCGTTTGGACGTGTCCGACGAAAAGGTCAAAGACTCGATCAATTCCGTCCTGCGCCATATCGAAAAAGAGATCGCTGAAACGCACAAAGCAATCAAAAAGCACATCGATGACGACCCGGACATGCGACGGATGCGGGATCTGATCGTGACCATCGACGGTATAGGACAGAAAACGCTTGAGCGACTGCTAGCTGAGCTTGGCGACCTGCGTAAATACACCGATCCTCGCCAACTGGTAGCCGCTGCCGGGCTGAACCCCAAGCTGCAAGAATCAGGGAAGTTCAAAGGCCACACCCTAATCTCAAAAATCGGCTCAGCCCGCGTTCGTGCAGGCCTTTACATGCCTGGCATGGTCGCGCTGAAACACAACAAGGTGATCAAGGCGATGAAAGAACGCCTGAAGGCCAACGGCAAGGCCCCAAAGCAGATCATCTGCGCAGCAATGCGCAAACTGCTGCACTTCATTTACGGAGTGCTCAAATCGGGCCTGCCATATGACCCGGAGTTTGCGCTTGCTCGATGAGATTTAAGACGGTATCTACAGTGAGTAGCGTTTTCTGTTAGAACCTGGTCTGCACCGCCAATTCAAAGGTGCGTGGTGTACCCAGGTAATACGCCGGCGATACATGCGCAAACTCGGCATACACCTCATTCGTCAAATTACGCACCCGACCGGTCACGGTGGTGTGCGAATCGACCTTGTAACTGAGGAAGCTCCCAAACAGCGTGTACGACGGCACGGTCAGGGTGTTGGCGCTGTCGGCAAATACCGATGCGACGTATCGCGCATCGACGCCACCTTGCCATTGCGGCGAAAAATCATAAGTCAGCCAGAGATTGCCAACCCGGTCCGGGACATTGGTGGGCGTGTTGCCCTTGCGCGAAACCACGGCGCCCGTGGCGTTTTTTTCGGTGAAATCATCGTACTGCGCGTCAACCCAGGCGAAATTACCCTCGGCCAGCAGTCTGTCGGTAATGCGCAAGGAGCTGGCAATCTCGATCCCTTTTGACGTCTGCTGGCCCACCGCAATGCTGCGGGTCGGGTCCAGTGGATCGGTGACGGCGAAGTCCTTTCGCTCAATGGTGTAAGCCGCCACAGTCGCCGAGCCTCGCCCGTTCAGGTAGTCGAATTTGCTGCCGATTTCCCATTGCTTGCCGGTCGATACGTCGAAGTCCTGTGTGCCATTGGGTTGCTCGGCCGCGGTGCTGTATTGCACGTAGACGTTGGCCGAAGGGATGAATTGGTAAGTCAGGCCTGCACGCCCCGTGACAGGCTCCCAACTGCGCTTGAGGTGTCTTGGATTGGCGGCGGTCACGGCGCGGTGGTTGGTCACGTCGAGGTCGATGTCGTCATAACGCAGGCCGGTGAGCAGGGACAGTTTGTCGGTCAACGCCAGACGGTTTTCCACGAACAGCGCTTTGGTGGTGACCTCGTTGGTCTTGTCACTGATCAGTGCGGGGTTGGTGCCGGGAATGTCGTAGAAATACCCGGGACGATAGTGGTTCGGGTTTACCGCGCTCGCGTCTTTTATGCTGAGCGGCGAGTTGGTGGTTTGGTTGACCTTGTATTCGAAACCGCCGGACCACGTCGTATCAAGTCCCAACAAAGTGTTGTCGTGGCGCAGTTCGAACTGGTTGCCGTTCTGTTCGCCTTGGTGCCGCACCTGGTACGCCGTCGAACGATTCACTGCCGAGTTGTCGGCGTTGTATTTGTAGGTCTCGAGATTGCGGTAATCGCGTTGGCTGTCGAGGTGGTACAGCGTGTTGCGCAGGGTGGTGCTGTCGTTGATCCGGTAGTCGATGATCGACCGCACCCAGATTGTCCGCTGTTCGTAGCGGCCGTCCTCGACGTTGTAGTTGTTGAAGCGGTTGTGTTTATCAATCTTCAATTCGCCGGCCTTGGGGTTGAGTACCGGCGTGCCCCAGTACGGGCTGTCTTCGTGTTCGTCCTGATACTCCAGGGCCAGGGTATGCGACAGGTTTGGTGTGAAATCGCTGAGTATCGAAAACGCTACGCTCCAGGCATCGCGCTCCTGTCGATCGATGTAGCCATTGCTGGTGTTGTGGCTGACATCCAGGCGCGCGTAGTGCTGCACCTCACTGCCTGGATCGGTCAGCGCGTGGTTGAGGCCGAACGCGGTTTCGGTGGTGTCGTAGGTGCCGTAACTGACCCTGCCTTCAACGGCCTGTTCATCGCGGGTCGCCAGTTTGGTCACGTAGTTCAACGAACCACCGACCGAGCCTGCGCCATTGATCAGCGACGACGGACCGCCCACCAACTCCACTCGGTCATAGATCCACGCATCGACAGGACGGGCGAGGCCTCCGGAAACGTTGATGCCGTTGAACATCTGCGTGATCTGGCTGCTGGTGAAGCCGCGATAGGAGATGAATCCGCCGAAGCCTGGCGGTGCGCTGGCATTGACGCCGGGCAGGGTGTTGGCGGCGTCCTGGAAGTTCTGTGCGCCGTGGCGCTCGATGTCGTTGCGATTGGCGATGGCCACCGAAGCGGGTGTTTCGCGGACGCTCAAGCCGAGTCGCGAAGCCATGCCGCTGGACTGGTCGAGGCTCAGGCCCGGTTCGTTGCCGGATTCGCCATCAATGTTGATCGGCGCGAGCTCCATGGTGGATTGCGCCCAGACGTTAACGGACAGGCAGCCGCACAGGCTCGCCAGCAAAGTGAGTTGTTTCATCATTGAATCCTGAATGCATGTCTAGGAGTCAGCGCACAGGCAAACGCCGCGCGTTGGCGCAGTGGGCTGACAAATCAAAAAGGCAGGAACACTCAGGCGAGCGGTGGGGCGCGTGGGTTGGCCGAGGGCCAGGTGAAGCGTGCGGGGAGGTCGGCACTGGCGATGGGCGCCAGGGGTGGGCTGTGTTGTTCCGGGAGGATCGCCAGGGTCAGGCTGGAGTTGAACGCCGGACCCATGCCGCCGCCGACAGAACACAGCGGACAGCCGAAGGCTTTGGACAGCGTCGGCAGTTGTTCTTCGCTGGGATTGGAGGCCAGCGGCGCTTGAGTCGCCGGGTCGACTGTACAGAACTGGCCGCCGATGCCGTTGAGCTGCATGCCGACCATTTGCCCGTGACCGATGCTGCAAGCGAACACGTTGAACAGGACGCAGCAATAGAGCATCCAGGCCAGCAGTGATCGGTCGGAACGGGAGAATTTCATGGGGCGGCACTTTACCTTACCGCTGATCGGTCGTGCACTTGAAAAAAATGCGACTAGGATGATTTGTTCAAATCCCTTTCAAGGATTTCAACCATGACCTTTGTGTTGGCTCAATGGCTGGTGACAGTGTTTGCGGTGATCAGCCTGGTGCATGTGTATTGGGCGTTGGGTGGGCAATGGGCGGCGGTGGCGGCAGTTCCGCAGGTTCCGGTGGAAGGTTTGGTGGCCACGCTACGACCGGCGTTCAAGCCATCGGGATGGCTAACGTTGTTGGTGGCGGCTGTGTTATTGGCGATTGCCGCGCTGGTGTGTCTGCGGGTCGGGTGGGGCGTGGCGCCGGTACATCACAAGGCGTTGCAGTGGGTGATCAGTGTAATTGCGCTGCTGATGTTTGCCCGGGCGATTGGTGATTCGCATCTGGTGGGGTTTTTCAAGGAGGTGAAGGGCTCACGTTTTGCGCGGCTGGATACGTGGGTTTATTCGCCGTTGTGTGCGGTGTTGGGGGCGGGGTTGTTGGCGGTGGCTTGGGTTTGAGGCTGAGCAGATTTATGTGATGACCGGGCCTGCCCGCGAAGAGGCCCGTCCCGGCTCCACAAAGTCTGAATTCAGCTACCGCTTTCACTGGAGCGACTACTCACTTCCGCCGGCACATCATCCCCGGCCATGCGTTTGCGGAACAACGCCGCCCGCGCCAGTAGCAACGTGGTCACCGGGACCGTGATTGCCAGTAAAATCGGAATCAGCCAGGCATGCAGCACCGGCCCGGACTTCAGCGCTGAAAAGCAAATGATCGAGGCCAGCGCCACACACCACGCTCCCAGCGTCGACGCCAGTGCCGGCGGGTGCATGCGCTGGAAGTAGTCCTTCATCCGCAGCAATCCGATTGCGCCGATCAAGGCAAACACGCCGCTGAGCACCAGCAGGATCGCCACAGGAATTTCAACCCAAAGAGACAGTTCCGCGTTCATTCGATGACCTCGCCACGCAGCAGGAATTTCGCCAGGGCAAACGAACCGACGAAGCCGAACAGCGCGATCAGCAGCGCCGCCTCAAAGTAAGTGTCACTGGAGTAGCGAATGCCTAGAGTCAGCATCATCAGCATCGCAACGATGTACAGATAGTCCAGCGCCAGTACCCGATCCTGCGCCGATGGCCCTTTGAACAGACGCAACAGCGTCAGCAGCATGGCCAGACAGAATAGAAACAGCGTCAGCAGAATCGCATTCGAGAGTAATGGGCTCATTCGAAAATCTCCATCAGCGGCCGCTCGTAAGTGCTCTTGAAGTGCTCGATGAATTGCGCTTCGTCATCCAGATCCCATACGTGTACCAGCAGAATGCTGCGATCCAGCGCCAGTTCTGACCACACCGTACCGGGCACTACCGTGCAGATCATCGACAATGTCGCCAGACCATGGGCGTCTCGCAGGTCCAGCGGCACTTTGATGAAGCTCGAGCGCGGCGGGCGACGACCTGCATTCAGTACACCCCAAGCGACGATCAAGTTGGACATCACCACATCACGACCAACCAGAAGGAGCAGCCGCACGATTGTCCATGGACGGCGGATACGCACTTGCTTGGGACGCAATTTGCGCATCATCAACGGCGCAGCGAAACCAAGTATTGCGCCGAGCAGCAGGTTGCCGGGGCTGATTGACAGGTTCAGCGTCAGCCACAAGATACACAGCGCCAATGAAAGCAACGGTGCCGGAAATACACGCTTCATGGCTGCACCTCCAACAGGGCGGCCTTGCTTTCCGGGCTCGGTACGGCGCGAGTCCCGAGCACGGCATTGACGTATTGCTGGGGATTATTCAATGCGTCAGCAGTGGCCTGGGTGTAACGCATCAGCGGCTCGGCCTTGAAGGTCAGGACGATGCTCAGCCCCAGCAGCAGGAAAATCGGCGCACATTCGAGTTTGCGCAGCAGCGGTGAAGGGCGCTCTTCTGGCGTCCAGAAGCGCTGGATACCGAGACGCGAGAACGCCATCAACGCTGCCAAGCCGGACAGGATCAACAGCGCCAGCAGCGCCCATGCCGCGTTGGAAATCGGCGCGGCGGTGCCCAATCCCAGCGGATTGAGTAACGCGCTGATCAGGTTGAGTTTGCCGATGAAACCGGACAGCGGCGGCATGCCGATGATGAGCAGGGCGCAGGCGATAAAGCTCAAGCCGAGAAACGCCATGGTCCATGGGATGACCTGGCCGACCACGGCTTTCTGCTCGTCGTCGAGGTTGATGCCTTTGGGCGGTTGCAGGGATTCCTGTGGTCGCGGCAGCAATTCGCTTTCGTCTTCCAGTGGGATTTCGTTGGCTGAGCGCGAACGCTCGATCAACTCGGCCAGCAGGAACAGCGCACTCAACGCCAGCGTCGAACTGACCAGATAGAACAACGCCGCACCGATCAGGTTCGGCTGCGCGAAGCCGACGGCCGACAGCAGGATCCCCGCTGACACCAGAATGCTCAGGCTGGCCATGCGCTCAAGGCGTTGCGCGGCAAGAATCGCCAGCGCCGCGCAGGCCATGGTCACCATGCCGCCGTAGATCAGCCAGTCACCACCGAAGAACGCCGAGGCTCCGGCCTGTGCGGAGAACAGCAGCGTCCACAGGCGCAGCAGGGTGTAGACGCCGACCTTAGTCATGATCGCGAACATTGCCGCTACCGGTGCGCTGGCCGAAGAGTAGGCCGGCACCAGCCAGAAGTTCAGCGGCCACATGCCGGCCTTGGCCAGGAACGCTACCGCGAGAATGCCTGCGCCGGCGTGCAGCAAGCCTTGGTCAGCTTCTGGAACCAGCGGAATTTTCACCGCCAGATCGGCCATGTTCAGGGTGCCAGTGACGCCGTAGATCAACGCCGCGCCGATCAGAAACAGCGACGAGGCGAGCAGGTTGATCGAAATGTAATGCAGCCCCGAAGAAACCCGTGCCCGGCCCGAGCCATGGAGCAAGAGGCCATAAGAGGCGGCCAGCAGCACTTCAAAGAACACGAACAGGTTGAACAGGTCAGCGGTCAGGAACGCGCCATACAAACCCATCAACTGGATCTGGAACAACGCGTGGAAGCTCGATCCCGCGCCGTCCCAACGTGCCATCGCAAACAGCAGGGCGCTGACGCCAATGACCCCGGTGAGTACCAGCATCAGCGCCGAGAGGCGATCAACCACCAGCACGATGCCGAACGGCGCCTGCCAGTTGCCCGGCAGGTAAACGCCGATTGAGCCGGGCACGCCGGTGGTTTGCGTCCATTGCAGCAGCATCACAGAAATGAACAGGCCGAGGAGGCTGGAGAACAGGTTGATTTTCGCCTTCAGCGGGCGGTGCCGCTCGCCGAGCATCAGCATGATCGCGGCAGTCAGCAGCGGCAGCAGAATCGGTGCGGCGATCAGGTGAGTCATCGCCATCATTCTTTAGGCTCCCGGCCGTCGACGTGGTCGGTGCCGGTCAGGCCGCGCGAGGCGAGCAGAACGACGAGGAACAATGCGGTCATGGCGAAGCTGATGACGATTGCGGTCAATACCAGTGCCTGCGGCAGCGGATCGGTGTAGTGCAGCAAGTCCTGGGTCACGCCGTCCTTGATCACCGGCTCCTTGCCGATGAACAGGCTGCCCATGCTGAAGATGAACAGGTTGACCGCGTAGGACAGCAGGCACAGGCCCATGACCACCTGGAACGTACGTGGGCGCAGGATCAGCCAGACGCCTGAGGCGGCGAGAATGCCAATGGCGATTGCGATGACTTCTTCCATCAGACGGCTCCTTTGCTGGCGACGGCCTTGGGCAGGGACGCGTTCTTGTGACCACGCACCGATTGGTGGGCGAGAGCGGTGAGGATCAATAGCGTCGAGCCGACCACCACGCCGTACACGCCAATGTCGAAGAACAGCGCGCTGGCGATATGGATGTCACCCAGCAGCGGCAGGGTGAAATGCCAGGTGTGGGTGGTGAGGAACGGATACCCGGCCACCATCGCACCAAGCCCGGTGGCGGTGGCAAAGAGCAGCCCCGTGCCCATCCAGCGCAGTGGCCGCAGGCTCATTTGTGCCTCGACCCACTGCGTACCGGCGACCATGTATTGCAGGATGAACGCCACCGACATCACCAGCCCGGCGACAAATCCGCCGCCCGGCTGATTGTGTCCGCGCATGAACAGGTAGAACGACACCACCAGCGCTATCGGCAATAGCAGACGCACCAGCACCGCCGGGACCATCATGAAACCGAGCGCGGTGTCGCTGGCCGAACGCGGGTTGACCAGGTCGGTGACCACGTCCGGTGCCAGCAAGCGCTGCTGGGCCGGCAGTTGCAGGCTTTCTTTCGGAGGACGGAAGCGGCGCAGCAGGGCGAACACCGTCAATGCCACAGCGACCAGCACGGTAATTTCACCCAGGGTGTCGAAACCTCGGAAGTCCACCAGCATCACGTTAACCACATTGCTGCCGCCGCCCTCAGGCAGGGCGCGACTGAGGTAGAACGAGGAAATGTCATTCGGCGTCTGCCGCGTGAGCATCGCGTAGGACAGCAGCGCCATGCCGGCGCCGACCGCAATCGACAGCATCAAGTCGCGCAGACGGCGAATGCGTGCCTTGCGCAGCGTGCTCGGCAGTGGCGAAACCTCTTCGATCCGTCGTGGCAACCAGCGCAGCCCCAGCAGGATCAGCACGGTGGTCACCACTTCGACGGCCAATTGCGTCAGCGCCAGATCCGGAGCGGAGAACCAGACGAAGGTCACGCAGGTCATCAAGCCGCAGACGCTGACCATGGTCAGGGCGGCGAGACGGTGATACTTGGCCTGCCACGCGGCGCCGAGGGCGCAAGCAATTGCCAGCAGCCACAGGGTCACGAAAACGATCGAGCCCGGAATCTTCGGCCGGTCACCCCAGCTCAGGCTGCTGTGCAGCATCGGAATCAGGCCCGCGAGCACAGCCGCCAAGACCATCAGGAACAATTGCATTTGCAGGCGTCGGGTGCCGAGTCGGCGTTCAACGCGCCGGGCCATGCGCATCATCACCACAAGGCTGCGCTCGAACAGGCGCTTGCCGTTGAAACGTCCCACCAGTGGCGGGTATTTGAAGCGGCCGTGTCTGAACTGATTACGCAGTAACAGGTAAAGCGCGATGCCACCGGACATCGCGATCAGGCTCATGATCATCGGTGCGTTCAGGCCGTGCCAGATTGCCAGGCTGTACTCCGGCAAGGTACCGCCCACTACGGGCTGCGCGGCGGCGGCGAGCAGCGGGCCGACCACTTGTGCCGGGAAGATCCCCACGATCAGGCAGGTAAACACCAGCAACTCGACCGGTGCACGCATCCAGCGCGGCGGCTCGTGCGGGGTGTGGGGCAGGTCGGTTGCCGGTGGGCCGAAGAACACATCGACGGTGAAACGCAGGGAATAGGCGACGCTGAATGTACCGGCAATGGTTGCGACAATCGGCAGCGCGGCTTCGACCCACGCCGTGGCATTGATGAACACGGTTTCGGCGAAGAACATCTCTTTCGACAGGAAGCCGTTGAGAAGTGGCACGCCGGCCATCGAGGCGCTGGCAACCATCGCCAGCGTTGCGGTAAACGGAATCAGCTTGATCAGACCGCTGAGCTTGCGGATGTCGCGGGTGCCGCTCTCGTGGTCGATGATGCCTGCGGCCATGAACAGCGAGGCCTTGAACGTGGCGTGGTTGAGGATATGGAATACCGCTGCAACGGCGGCCAGCGGACTGTTCAGGCCCAGCAGCAACGTGATCAGGCCCAGGTGGCTGATGGTTGAGTAGGCGAGCAAGCCTTTGAGGTCGTTCTGGAACATTGCGCAATACGCGCCGAGCAACAGCGTACACGCGCCAGCGCCGCTGACGATGTAGAACCATTCTTCACTGCCGGACAGTGATGGCCACAGGCGTGCGAGCAGGAAAACCCCGGCCTTGACCATGGTCGCCGAGTGCAGATACGCCGAGACTGGCGTGGGCGCCGCCATAGCGTGGGGCAGCCAGAAGTGGAAGGGAAACTGGGCGCTTTTGCTTAAGGCGCCGATGAGAATGAGGGGTAACAGGATTGGGTAGAGGGCATGTGCGCGAATCAGGTCGCCGGCGGCCAGGACCTTGTCAAGGTCATAGCTGCCGACGACATGGCCGAGGATCATGACCCCCGCCAGCAGGCATAGTCCGCCGGCGCCCGTGACCATCAGCGCCATGTAGGCGCCACGACGGGCATCGGAGCGGTGGTGCCAGTAACCGATCAGCAGGAAAGAGAAGAGGCTGGTCAGCTCCCAGAAAAACACGATCTGGATGAGGTTGCCGGAGATCACCAGGCCAAGCATGGCGCCCATGAACGCCAGGAAAAATGCGAAGAATCGCGGCACCGGGTCGTCCGGTGACATGTAGTAGCGGGCATATAAAGAGACGAGTGAGCCGATCCCGAGTACCAGTATCGAGAACAGCCAGGCGAAACCGTCCATGCGCAGAACGAAGTTCAGCCCGAGACTGGGTAACCACATGAATTCTTCGCGAATGACGCCGCCATTGGCGATCTGCGGGTACAACAAAGCCACCTGGACGACGCCGATCAGAGCGACCAGACCTGCCAACAGGGATTCGGTGTTACGCGCATTGTGTGGCAGCACCGCTGCCAGACAGCTGCCAATGAATGGCAGAAGCAGTAGAACTATCAGGGACATAGGCTTCTAATCTGCGGAAGTTTGTGAAGCATCATACGTGCCAGCTCCCCGATCACCAAACGCCAGGATGTCTCAGAATCCTACAAAGTAGTCTGGATATTTGTGTTTGGCCTTGTTTCATGGGCGAAAAAAGATCGCAGCCTGCGGCAGCTCCTACAGGAAAACGCATTCCAATGTAGGGGCTGGCGAAGGCTGCGATCTTTTGATCTTCAAGATCCTCAGCGCTCAGTCTCGCGGTCAAAATCCTCCAGCACTTGCTCCGAATGCTTACCCTTGGTCTTCAACTCACTGACGATCACCGCTGCCACAATCAACCCGGCGCCCAACAGAGCAATCGCCGGCAAGCGCTCGCCAGCAAGCCGCCCTACAATCCCTGCCCATACCGGCTCACCGGCGTAGATCAGCGTCGCTCGCGTCGGCGAAACACTCTTCTGCGCCCAGTTCATCGCGACCTGAATAGCCGCACTCGCCGCGCCCAGGCCCAAAGCCGTTGCGAGCAGCAGCCAGGAAAAATCCGGAAGCGCTTCGCCAGTCGGCACCACCATCAAAAATGACAACACCGAGGTCGTTGCCAGTTGCACCACGGTCACCCGGCGCACATCCACCTGGCCGGCGTAGGTGCTGATCAAAATGATTTCAGCAGCAATGGCTACGGCGCTTATCAGTGTGGCGATTTCACCGGGGCTGAAATTCAGCGAGGCTCCGGACGGCCCCGACAACAGCATCAATCCGGTAAACGCCAGCATGATGCCAATGCTCGGCATCAAACCCGGTCGCCGCCCCAGCACCAGCCATTGCAGCAACGGCACGAACGGGACGTACAACGCAGTGATGAACGCCGACTGACTGCTTGGAATTGTCTGCAACCCGACCGTCTGCAGGCCGTAACCGAGCATGATTGCTACGCCAATGAAGGCGCCGGCCTTGAGTTCAAACAAGGTCAGCTCACGCAGGTGCCGCCACGAAAAAAGCGCGACGATGGCCGCTGCGGCGGCAAAGCGCAGGCCGACGAAGAACATCGGGCCGCTGACGGTCATCGCGTGCTGCACCAGCAAAAAGGTGCCGCCCCAGATCATGGTGATCACCACCAGCACGCACTCGGCCTTGCTGAAGCGGGAGAAACGAGAGGAGGTGTCGGAGCGATTCACTGACGTCATGTCCTTGCGCGCGAGAGAAAGAGCGACGCACAATGCGCCAAATGTTGCGCAGTATACTGCCCAACCCCACCGAGTGAGCAATATAGTGCACAAAGATTCCAGCCAACGCGCCTCCGTCCTGCAACACGTCAGCCAGAACGTCCGGCGCTTGCGGCACGCTGCCGACATGAGCCAGACCGCGCTGGCGGAAAAGTCCGGAGTGAGTCGGAGGATGCTGGTGGCGATCGAGGCGGGCGAAAAGAATGTCAGCCTGACCACCCTCGATCGCGTCGCCGAAGCACTCGATGTTGCCTTCAGCGATTTGATCCAGGCCCCCGACGCGCGCGATCCGAGCCGCATCAACGAAGTGGCGTGGGCCGGGAGCATCCCCGGCAGCAAAGCCGTGTTGCTGTCCAAAGCCACCGCTACCCGCGAAGTCGAGCAATGGGAATGGTGCCTGCAACCGGGCGAGGTCTATCCGTCGCAACCGGACGCCGATGGCTGGAGTGAACAGATTTATGTATTTGAGGGTTGCCTGACGTTGATGCTTGGCGATCATGCGCAGCAGATCGGCACGGGGGAGTTCTTCATGTTTGCCAGTAATCAGCCGCATGCCTATCGCAATGACGGGCCGGTGGCGGCGCGGTTTGTGCGTAATGTGGTGATTTGAATGAACCACCATGCAGACATTCTGATCATCGGCGGTGGCCTCAGCGGCACGATGCTGGCGGTGCAGTTGTTGCGTCGGCCAGGCCAGCGCCGGATTCTGGTCATTGAGCCGCGCGCGGAACTCGGCCGTGGTGAGGCCTATAGTGCGGTGGAGTTGGGCCACACGCTCAATGGCAACGCGGCGCGGATGAGCGTCGATCCGGATAACCCGGATGACCTGACGCAATGGCTGGCCGAGCACATCGCTTCGGGCGGCTGGCCCGAGTCTGCCGAGCAACAGGTGCCGGTCAGTGAACTGTTCCCGCCGCGCGGACTGTTCGGTGTTTACGTGCAGCAGCGTTTAGCCGAAGCACGAGAGGACGGCGCGCAGCAGGGTTCGACCGTCGAGCACATCCGCGCAGAGGCCGTCGATCTGCAAATCGATACGGATTCAGTGCAGCTCACCCTGGACAATGGCCAACAATTGCACGGCGCGTACGCAGTACTCGCCACCGGCATGTTCCCGGCCGCGCGCACACCGCAGACGCAATCCAGTGGTCTCAACGCCGCCGCCCTGGACCCGTGGAATGTAGCGGCCATGCGTCAGCTCGATGCGCAATCGAGCGTGCTGATCATCGGTTCCGGCCTGACCATGGTCGATGCCGTGGTGTCGCTGGAGCAGGCTGGGCATCGTGGGCCGATCGAGGTGTTTTCCCGTCATGGCTTGCTGCCCCATGTTCGTCGACAACCGCCGGGCTGGGTAGATTTTCTTGCTGAAGACCACGGCATTCGTTCCCCCCGACAGTTACTGCGCGAGTTGCGACGGCATTGCCGCGACGCCATCGCACAAGGCATCGATTGGCAAGCGCCGCTGGACACGGTGCGCGCGCACATCGGGCGACTGTGGAGTCAGGCGACTGACGTGCAGCGTCGACAATTCGTACGTCATGTGCGGCCTTGGTGGGAAAGCCATCACCACCGTTCGCCACCGCTGAGTGCGCAGTTGGTCGAGCGTCTGCATAGCGAAGGGCGGTTGCGGATTCACGCAGCTTCGTTCAAAGGGCTTGAGCCTTGCGCGGAGGGTGGTGTGAGTATTCGCATCCGTCCGCGGGGTGAAGCGCAAACCTGCGTGGTACATGGCGCAGCGCTGATCAACTCCAGCGGTATCGAATATGACTGGCGTCGTGTGGCGCGACCGTTGCCACAGCAATTGTTGGCGCGGGGTCTGGTGCAGCCTGGGCCTTTGGCGTTAGGGATTTCGGCAGCGCCTGACGGAGCTGTTGTGGACGAACACGGGCAAGCAGCGAGTCGCTTGTTCGCAATGGGCCCGCCGTTGCGCGGGATGTGGTGGGAGAGTACGGCGGTGACGGATGTGGCGTTGCAGGCGAAGGCGTTGGCGGCGCGGTTGACGGATTGAGAGAGGCTGCGGGGTTGAGGGTGAACGTTCGGCCGTCATCGCTGGCAAGCCAGCTCCCACAGGGTTTTGCGTTGAGCACAAGATCTTTGCCTGACACAAATTCCTGTAGGAGCTGCGGCACGCTGCGATCTTTTGATTTTGACCTTTAAAAGCAAGATCAAAAAATCGCAGCGTGCCGCAGCTCCTACAAGGGTGTCTTGTGGCCGAACCTTACGCCACCACTCGATAGCACGGCACATACGCCGCGCCGCCCGGCAGTTTCATCCGGTGCTGGGCGACGAAGGCTTTGAGCAGTGCGTCGAGCGGTTGCATGATCGCGGCGTCACCACGGATCTGGTACGGGCCGTGTTCCTCGATCAGACGAATGCCCTTGTCCTTGACGTTACCGGCCACGATCCCCGAGAACGCCCGGCGCAGGTTGGCCGCGAGTTCATGCGGTGGCTGGTCGCGGTGCAGTTTCAGGTTGGCCATGTTTTCGTGGGTCGGATCGAACGGACGTTGGAAGCCCTCGTCAATCTTCAGCAGCCAGTTGAAGTGGAACGCGTCGTTACGCTCGCGGCGGAACTGCTTCACGGCTTTAAGGCCCTGGGTCATCTGACGCGCGACTTCAGTCGGGTCGTCGATGATGATTTCGTAGTGCTGCTTGGCCGCTTCACCGAGGGTCGCGATGACGAACGCGTCGAGCTGCTCCAGATACGGTGCAGCATGTTTCGGCCCGGTCAGGATGACCGGGAACGGCAGGCCCTCGTTGTCCGGATGCATGAGGATGCCCAGCAGGTAGAGGAACTCTTCCGCCGTACCGGCACCGCCCGGGAAGATGATGATGCCGTGGCCGACACGCACGAACGCTTCCAGACGTTTCTCGATGTCCGGCAGGATCACCAGTTCATTGACGATCGGGTTTGGCGCTTCGGCAGCGATGATGCCCGGCTCGGTCAGACCGAGGTAGCGACCGCCGTGAATACGCTGTTTGGCGTGGGCGATGGTCGCGCCTTTCATCGGGCCCTTCATCACGCCGGGGCCGCAGCCGGTGCAGATGTCGAGGCTGCGCAGGCCCAGTTCGTGGCCGACTTTCTTGGTGTATTTGTATTCTTCGGTGTTGATCGAGTGACCGCCCCAGCACACGACGATTTTCGGCTCGACACCCGGGCGCAGGGTGCGGGCATTGCGCAGCAGGTGGAAGACGTAGTCGCTGATGCCTTGCGAGGTGCTGAGATCGATGCGTTGGCTGTCGAGTTCGTTTTCGGTGTAGACGATGTCTCGCAGGGCGCTGAACAGCATTTCCCGGGTGCTGGCGATCATTTCGCCGTCGACGAAGGCATCGGCCGGAGCGTTCAGCAGCTCAAGGCGCACACCGCGATCCTGCTGGTGAATGCGGATTTCGAAGTCCTTGTAGGCTTCAAGAATGGTCTTGGCGTTATCGACATGAGCGCCGGTGTTGAGGATGGCCAGGGCGCACTGGCGGAACAGGGTGTAGGTGCTGCCGGATCCGGCTTCGCTCAGTTGCTGCACTTCACGTTGAGAAAGGGTTTCCAGGCTGCCTTTGGGGCTGACCGAAGCATTGATTACGTGTCGTTGGGTCATGCAATGATCCTTAAAACGATGTCATCCCAGAACCAGGCGAATGGCATCCGAATAGTGTGTATCCATGAATGAAGATGGCACGATCTGCGCTATACCGCCATGTCCCCGTTGGACGATGAAAAGATGAAAAGGGGCCTCAGCATAGCTAAATCCATCGCAGAGGCGATAATGCGCGGGCCCGTTTTTCAGTTGTGCCTCTTTTTCTTGCTCAAGGAAGTCATTAGTGATGTTCGAGATTCAGCCGATGGACGCCGCCACTTTTCGCCAGCAGACCCGCCGCAGCACGCTGATCATCGCCGTGCTGTTCCTGGTGCTGGCGATGCTGTTTTCAACGGTGGCGGTGCAGCTGTTCGGAGAACCGGGCGGCGATAACCTGCGGTTTAATGTCGGCGGGGTTTTTCTGGCATTTCTGCTGACGGCGGCATTGCTGCGCGGGCGCTTCTGGAATCAGAGCTGGATGGCGCCGGCGGTGTATAGCTGGCGGCTCAAGCGCAATTTGATGAGCGTCACCAATGTGATGCATCAGGTGACGGCGGCAGTGGAAAAGAACGACCCGATCGCGATGAAAGTGTTGCGCTTCTATCATCAGGGGCTGACGCAGATGCATGAACTGGATGGCAACTCCAGCGATCATGCGCAGTTGCATCGTGAAGTCGAACAGCACAAAGATCGGATGCAAGCGCTGGGTCTCGATGTCGACCAGCCACGCCTTGATCCGGCGTGGCTGGAGGCCTTGAAGCCTGCGTCGCGTTAAAGCGAAATACGGCTGGCTCGGCGCAGTTTCCACGAGCGGATCAATCGCCCGTAAACCAGCAGGTTGATCATCAGCACCACGCTGCCTAGCACCAGTTGAATCTGCGGTGTAAGCCCGGCCGGGTAGATGATCGGCCAGATGTAATGTTCGATGAAACCGCCGGCGTACTCGGTTTGCCCGGCGGCGTGGCGCATCAGGTTTTCCCAATAGGTCAGGGGGCAAGTCAGGTGCAACACCTCGACCGCGAAGCCCCACGCGGCGGCCGGCAAGTGCAGCCACATCAGTCGCGGCCACTTGAGCACCAGCAGTCCGCCGAACAGCACGAATAGAATGAACAGCAAATGAAACAGCACCAGCCCGTCGGCTGCGATTCGGTACAGCATGTCGTCTCCCTGACGCATTTGTGATGGGTGCCATGTTACGCCAGCCGCGGCTCACGGACGGCGCGATTTAGCGCAATTGTTAGCCGGAGATGGTGTTTGCTGTCAGCGTCGAGTGGTTACAAGTTGCGCGGTGAAAACTGTTCTACGCTTTATCGACGATGAATGACTTCTGAAAGCGAGGCGGATATGGCAACTGAGAAAACGCATCTGGATGATGAGGATGAGCCATCAGAAGAAGAGGTCGAGCAACAGAAGAGGAGAGAGGAGCAGACCTGGAAACATGACGACAGCCGAGAGCTGTCGGATCGCGATCAGGAACGCCCGCTAAAACCTTGAATGATGAATTGCCAAAGCCCCGAATCAACGGGGCTTTGGCGTTTCAAAGGTCTTCCAGCTGCGAGAAATCGGGGTGTGCCGCCCGGTAACCCAGAGTTCGGTCGATCCAGGCATTGAGCTCGTTGACCATCACCGGCGCCTGGCCGGGATACTCATCCAGAGTGATGCGCAGGATACGTTCGATGTCAGGAACTGAACTCAGGTTTCGGGTCTTGATGTAATGGCCGATAAAACAGTCGAGTTGAAGGCGTTCTGTCGTGGACAGATGAATACACTCCAGGCCTCCGACCTGTTTGATTGCAAAATCGTCGCGCAACTTATTTCTCTGCAAGGCTTGTAGACGTTATGGGGGAATTCTGGCTTGTTGACTTTACAGTCAACTGGTATACCAATTGGAAATGCGGCGCGCATGCTATCCGTAGCGAATGTAAATGTATGTATGACGATTGAAATGTCAGACAGGCGGTTAGTTCGCTCAAACGACTGTTTTATATACGCTTGTCTCAAGATTGAAACACTGTTTGTAAACGCTACGCGTCACCCTGGAGCTGCCGAAGGCTGCGATCTTAGCTTGTGGTTTTCAAGATCAAAAGATCGCAGCCTTCGGCAGTTCCTACATAAGAGAGCGTGTAGCGCTGGCAGATTTTCAGGCCACTTCAGCGATCAACTCGGGGCCTTGATTGCGTGAGTTTCCGACGGCTTTGACGACCTTGTGCCACTCAAACACCGTTGCGTCTTCACCCTCGAACAACAGCATCTGCTCGGCTCGTTCCACCGGGGTCGCCGGATCGAGCCATTCGCGCGCCAGTTCGGCGTTGAGCACCACCGGTCGACGGTCGTGGATATCGAGCATGCCGCCCATGCTGTCGGCAGTGATGATGACGAAGCCATCGTCGTCACGAGCATCGGCACCCGGTGTCGGAAATTGCCCAATGGCGGCGCAGAAAACTGGCTCATGATCCACCCGACGAATCAGCCATGGTTGTCGGGTTTTGTCCTCGGCATCGACCCATTCGAACCAATTATCGACCGGCACGATCAAGCGGTGACGCCAGATTGCGCGGAAAAACGGCCCGTGTGCGACTTTCTCCACCCGCGCATTGATCGGTGCGGCGCGGTCCTTTGCCCAGTGCGGACTCCAGCCCCAGCGCAGATTGTCCGCATACACACGTTGTTCGTGTTGATGCAGGACCGCCAGCGCGGTGGTCGGCGCTGCGTTGTATCGAGCCAGCGGCGCTTCGCCGACATGATTGATCAGCGCATCGGGAATGCTCAGCACTGCGACGAAATCGTGAATGCCCCGGTACTGCGAGAGTCTTCCGCACATCGGCTGAATCTCCTGTAGGAAATATCAGCTTAGTTGGCTCTTTGCTTCACTCCTTGGCGAGGTGACCGATGAACGTGTCGCCTCGTTTCAGCAGCCACTGGTGCACAGAGCGAGCACTGGAACCAAACCCTGTGTACCTTATCCAACCTCGGCGCGCGAAGCCGAGCGCAGGGCTGGATAAGGGCGAGGGAGTTTTGCCAATCGGTACATGAACGCAGTGGTCGGACTGAAGGCAAAACATGACATCCGGATTCAAACTTTTTTGTGCAGCGGTCATCGCCCTGGTGCTGGCCGGCTGCATTGCCGCGCCCATTGAACTGACCGCGCAAACCGAATCCCGGCTGAAGGCTCAAGCGCCGGTGCGTTTTCTGCTGACGTTCGATGACGGCCCCAGCGCCTCGAGTTTCTGGAATCCATCAGCGAAGGTGCTCGACAGCCTGAAAGACAACCCGGTGCAGGCGGGCATCAAAGCGGTATTTTTCGTCCAGACGCGTGCCCCCCGGGCTGGCAACAGCGAAATCGGTCGCGACATCATGCGGCGCGAGTTCGAAGAGGGGCATGTCCTCGGTTTTCATACAGCAACCCATTGGCACACCAACCATCGCTCGCTCACCCCGCAGGAACTCAAAGAATCGCTGACCAACGGCTCCGCTGACATCGCCGCCCTCACCGGAGCGCCGCCGAAGTTGCTGCGACCGCCATTCTGGAATTACGACAAACGCACGTTCGCCGCCTATCAACAGCATGGCTTGCAGGTGTTGCTTACGGATCTGAGTGCCAATGACGGCAAGATCTGGGGCTTCAACGCCAGCCCGCGCCGAAGGGCGAACATGTTGCAGCAGCTATCGCAAGTGCGTGAGCGCATCGCCCTGGGAGAGTTTCCGACAGTGGACGGTGTGATTCCTGTGGTGGTGACCTTTCATGATCTCAACCGCTATACCGCGCGGCATATGCGCGAATACCTGCAAATCCTGCTCGATAGCGCCGCGACCACCGGCGTGAGATTGGCGCAAAAGCCTTTTTATGACGATCACGCTGAATTGGAGAAGGCTGCGCTGGCGCGTACGGTTCGGCAAAGTTCCGAATCGGTGCAGTTGCCGGGCATGTGGAACTGGATCTGGGATCACGATTCTCACTGACGGGACGCATGAAAAGTGTGATCGGGTTGACGTTTTTCGGGGGGCGGGGCAGTCATTGCCCATCTATGCTCTACGGATCGATCGATTCAACGCCTGCGAGGCGCCCCGCCATGCTTGCCATTGCCGACATCTGTCGCATTGTCGAATCCGGCTTTCCCACGTTTAAATGCGAGTGCATTTCAACGCCTCAGGGGCTGCTTCAAATCAAAGTCTATGAGCCCGGCAGCGGACGCGTCGAGTTGCTGCTCAACGGCGTTTCCCCGGAACATCTCGTCACGATCCGCGACATTTCCAACTTTATTGGCGAATTGCGTACAGAAATGAGTGCCGGCCGCAGGGCCTTCGCCGGTTGATGTTTATAAACGCCGTTGAAATGCCCGGACGATGCGAAGCGTTGCTTCGCTGGTATCCAGATTCTGTACCGCGCCTAACGGAAACCAGATGCAATCAGTGATTTCGTTCTGCGGGCGCAACTCTTCTATGTTTAGCACCGAAGCCTCATAGACATGATGTCGGGTTCCGCCGTATTGCAGTTCCATCAGGTAGAGCACTTCATCGGCATTCAGCCCAGTTTCTTCCTGCAATTCGCGCACGGCAGCGCCCGTCCGGGTTTCTCCAGGTTCGACTTTGCCGCCCGGCAAACTCCAGCGGCAGCGGGGCTTGCGCACCAGGAGGATATGTCGATTCTGTTCGCAGATGACGGTTGCACGTACTTTCATCGGTTGCCTGTTACCGCTGTCACAAAAAAGAAATAAAACTGCAATATTCGAGCCGGACCTTTGGTTAAAGGTTCCTTTGACGTTGGAGCGTCGAGTATTGAGAGAAGTGCCAAATGCTGAAACAGGCTTGCGCGGTACGAGCGGATACTGAAAACCCTAAACGCGTGTTCAGGGTTACGAGGCGAGATAACGGGTTTTACAAAAGCAGCCCCGGCTAACGCCAGGGCTTTAGTTTGCAGCGGTAATAAGTGTGTGTCAGTGGACTTTGGTGCGACTGATTGCCCGTGCCTTCACTTCCCTGGCGTACAATTGCAGCCGCTCTTCATCGCTTTGCAAGACCTCACAGGATCTCAGTACTGACTGCGCGTCAGCCTCGTTACCAGATTTGCGCAGCTGCTCGGCGATGCGTTTCAGATCGACTGCCGACCAGCGCAGATCCGACGCGACGCTTTGCAAGTCGCGTTGCAGTTCGTGTTCGTATTCGTTGAGACGCATGATCACCTCCGGAACATTCTCGGTAAAAAAGAGTAGTCGCATTTTTCACCCGTCGTGGGTGGTTTTTCTGTGATACCGCTGAATGGGGGTGTAAAAAATTGTCCAATCTCCACAGCGGGCGCGATGCCACGATGGATGTGTTGTCTGTTAGGCGGTACATTCACTTTTTTTGCAAAAGGAAACATCATGCGGATATGGATCGGGAGTCTGGCGTTGGTCATGTTGGCAGGGTGCTCGTTGCCGACATCGTTGGTGCCGGGTGAGCCCAATGTCAGAAAGACCACTAGCAAGGCGCCCAAAGACTATGCCGCGTGCGTATTGCCGTTGTGGCAGAAGGATGTTGCGAAAACCTCGCAGACATCGATCTCCAACGGTTACCGCATCACTGCGCCGAGCATCATCACGGCTGACGAGATTCTCGAAATCGTCAAATACAAGGACGGCAGCAGCGTTTCCTTGTACCAAGGCCCGCCGTGGGCCAAGTCCGGGTCGCTACGCCAGTCTGTGCGTGATTGCCTGTAGCAATTGTCGGGTGCAAAAAAGCAGAAACCGAATTCCGGTTTCTGCTTTTTTTTGGCTGTCGATACCAGCGCAGAGCGATCAGTCTGAAATGTCGGTTGTCGCGATGACGTACTGACTGGCGCAGTAATACTGGCGGTCAGAAGTAATACCCGATGTTCACATACATCTGGTTTTCCCACTGATCCAGGCCCCCTGCACCCAAACTCTGGGTGTAGCTGCTGCCACCGATGTACGGATCGTTCTTGCCGATCAGCCATTCAGCCGCCACCCACAATTTACTCACCGAAAACGAGCTGCCGAGGATCATCCGTTCCGACGTCTTGAAGCTGCTGGCGGATTTGTCGAAGGCACTGTAGTTGGCGTAGAGCTTGATGCCGCTGACTTGGTCGAACAGGTATTTGCCGCCCACGTCATAACTCAGGTCTGCCACGTACAGATTGCCGCGACTGGCGACGTTGAAAGTACCGTCGTAACCACCAAGGGTTACCAGTTCATCAGTGCCCGGATTGCGCGGTGACATCTGCTGCCGCGCGGCTTGCAACTGCACGCCCCATGGACCGTTCTTGCCCAGGTAATGCACGGCAACGGCATTGCGTCGGCCGTCGTTGTCGGTGTCCCTGTTCTGAATGCTCGACGTCAGGCCGGAGACGCCGACCTCGGACTTCCACGGGCCGAGGTCCAGCGCCTTGGCCACGCGCAGCACGATGGTGTTGCGCTCCCGGTTGTCGCTGCCGTCAGCCACATAGTCGTCGGCCTCGGATACAACGCTTGAGTAGCTCACACCGTTGCTGGTGCCTTTGCCTTGCCACGCGGGGCGCACGTAGTACCCGGCCTGAATGTTCCATTCGCCGGTTTGCTGGATGTACTTGGCGCCGACCTGTTGCACATCTTCCAGGCCGATAACGTTGCCCAGCGTCTCGTAGAACGTGCTGCCGAAGTACGGCTGCAAACCGAACGGTACGGTGTTCAGGCCCACTTGCACCTGCTGGTCGGGGTTGAATTTGTAGCCCACCCACGCGAACTTGGCGAATTGGATGTCGCCGTAGTTTTTCGTGTACTGGTACGGGTAGGAGCGGCCATAGAAACGGTACTGAGCCTCACCGATCCAGCTTTCCGAATTGTATTTTGCGCTGAGGAATACCGTGTCGAGCCCGAACTTCTGAATGTCGCGATCCGGGTCGACATCCCAGCGCGCGCGGATGGCACCGCCCAGATCAAGATTGTCGGTGACCTGCACCGCCATTGCCGGGGCGGCAAAGCTGCAGAACAGAGCGATGGAAGTCGTGCGCAGGCGAAACGAAGAGGGGAAGGGCATGGAGCGGCTCTCGATTGTTTTTATTAGAGATGCCGCGCAGTTTTGCCATGTGCCGATTGTTGAACAAACGATAAAAACGCTGGAGAAACCTGCGTCGAATGCAAGTTACTCGAAAAATCCTGTAGGACAGTCCCACACACTCATGGGATGCTCTGCGCCTTGTCAGCGGTTTTCGAGTGCTTTGATATGAAACGCAAAATGCCTGGCCTGAACGCGCTCAAGGCGTTCGAAGTCGCCGGCAGCACCGGCAGCTTCACCCGCGCCGCCGAGTTGCTCAATGTCACGCAAAGTGCGGTCAGCCGCCAGGTGCGGCAACTGGAGGAACAGCTTGGCGAAAGCCTGCTCGAGCGCCGCCATCATCATTTGGAGCTGACGGGCGCCGGCAAGATTCTGTTGCGGGCGCTGCATCAGTCGTTCGACAAGATCGAGCTGACGGTGCGCAGCATTCAACAGAAAACCCATTCCAATCGCCTGCACATCAACGCGCCGCCGACCTTCACCAGTCGCTGGTTGATGCCGCGGCTGGGGCGTCTGCGCGAGCGGCACCCGGAACTGGAATTGAGCATTACGACGCGCTTGCAGGACAGCCTCGCGGAAACCAGTACCCTCGATTGCGCCATCCGTTTTGGTGATGGGGAGTGGGATGGCCTCGACAGTTCGCTGCTGATCCAGGAGCGGCACATCGCGGTGTGCGCGTCGTCGCTGTATGCCCGCGAGAGTGGCGAGCAGGGCATCGACCTCAATCGCCTTACGTTATTGCATGTGTTGGCCAAGGAAGATCAGCGCTACTTGACCTGGAAACACTGGCTCGATGCGGCACGGATCACTGGTGTGGATACCCAGGGCGGTTATGAGTTCGACCTGCTGGACCTGGCGATTCAGGCCGCGACCGATGGGCTGGGAATCACCATTGCCGACTGGCACATGGTCGCGACGGAGCTGGCCAGCGGACAACTGACCCAAGTGCTGAATGTGCATGTCGAAGGGCATCAATCCTATTGGCTGGTGACCCGGCCGGAGCAGACGGAAATGCCGCAGTTGCAGGTGTTCAGTCAGTGGCTGCAAGAAGAAATCTGGCTGGCGCAACGTCAGTTGGAGCCGTCGACGGCTGCTTCCTGACACACCCCAAATCCCCTTGTGGAAGCGAGCCTGCTCGCGAAAGCGTTGGATCAGCCGCCATCATCTGTGAATGACCCACCTCTTCGCGAGCAGGCTCGCTCCCACAGGAGTTTGCGGTGGAGCCAGGAGTAACCTGCATTTTTCGCATGTTTAACCGCCCGATAAATCGTTTGTTCAACCCGCCATCGATGACAAGACTGGCGGCATTGATAAAAACAAACGATGGGCGATGCACATGCGAATCGAGCGAAATTTTGTTAACGGCCAATTCATCGAGCCTGCCAGCGCAGCGCTGATTGCGGTCTACAATCCGGCCACCGAAGCGTTGCTGGGTCATGTGTCGGGCGCCACTGCCGAGGAGGCCACTGCCGCGGTCGACGCTGCGACCATCGCGCAAAAGCTTTGGGGCAAACTCACCAGCATCGAGCGCGCCGAACACCTGCGAGCCTTGGCCGCAGCCCTTGAGGATCGTGCTGAAGCCATTGGCGCCGCACTGGCCGCCGAGTCCGGCAAAAGCGTCAGCGACGCCAGTAATGAAGCGCGCTATGCGGCGCAGATCACTCGTTATCATGCTGAATGGGCACGCCGTATCGAAGGCGAAATCATTCCCAGCGACAGCCCTGATGAAAACCTGTTTTTGCATCGTGAGCCGATCGGCGTCGTCGCCTGCCTGATTCCGTTCAACTACCCGGTCTACACCCTGTTGCGCAAAATCGCCCCGGCGCTGATTACCGGCAACACCGTGGTGGTGCGTCCGAGCAACAACACACCGACCTCGGCGTTCGAAATCGCCAAAGCGGTGCAGCAGTCGGGCATGCCGGCGGGTGTCATCAATATTCTGACCATGGACCACGCCACGGCGGCGGCGGTCTGCACGCATAAATCGGTAGGCCTGATTACCCTGACCGGCAGCGTCAACGCCGGGCGCATCGTCCTCGATTACTGCAAGGCCAATATCGCCAAGCCGTCGCTGGAACTGGGCGGCAAGACCCCGGCGATCATCGAGGCGGATGCCGATCTGGAAGCGGCTGCGACGGCGGTCATTGCCTCGAAGACCACGCACTGCGGGCAACTGTGCACTGCGGTCGAGCGTGTCTATGTGCAGGAAAGTATCTACGACCGGTTCCTCGACTTGCTCAAAAGCAAAATCGCCGAGGTCAAATTCGGCGACCGTGCCACCGACGCCAGCCTGATGGGCCCGCTGGCCAACGCCAGCTCACAGAAAAACATTCACGCGATGGTCGAACGTGCCGTGGCCGACGGGGCGACCCTGGAGTGCGGCGGTGTCCTGCCGCAGGGTCGGGGGCATTTTTATCCGCCAACGCTGCTCAGCGGCTGCCGTCAGGACATGGAAATCGTCCAGGAGGAAATCTTCGGCCCGGTGCTGCCGGTGCTCAAGTACCGCGACATCGACGAGGCGCTGGCCATGGCCAACGACCACCAGTTCGGCCTGGCGTCGGTGCTCTACACCGAGAATTACCGCACCGCGCAGAAAGTCGCCAACGCCATCGAGGCTGGCGAGTTGTACGTCAATCGCACCCCGGCCGACCCGTATCAGGGTTACCACGCCGGTTGGAAGCGCTCCGGCCTGGGCGGTGATGACGGCAAGCACGGCATGCTCGAATTCACCCAGACCCGACTTGTGGTCATGAAGTACTGATCCACCGCGACACGCCTCACGCTTCATCTATAAAAACAATTATCAGGGGCGCCCGGAGCACGGGTCGCCCGAGGTCACTTCAATGTCCAAGCATGCATCCTCTGCTGCCGCTGTTCAGGGTTCCAACGCGGCTGTGAAAAGCCAAAGTGACAAGGGAAGTCGCTATTTCCAATTGATGTTGCTGGTACTGGCCGCCGGCGCGATCTATCCGATTCTGTACCTGCGCCAGGTCTATCAAACGACCATGCTCGAGGTGTTCCAGATCAGCCACAGTGAACTGGGCTATCTGTACTCGATCCTCGGCACGATTTTTCTGCTCTGCTACTTGCCGAGCGGTTGGCTGGCCGACCGCATTGCGCCGCGTTTCCTGATTTTCTTCTCGCTGGTGGCCACGGGCGTTTTGGGCCTCTGGTACTCGACCGCGCCGTCGATGACCGAGTTGATGATCATCTTCGGTTGCTGGGGACTGACCACCGGTTTGACCTTCTGGGCCTCGGTGCTCAAGCGCGTGAAAATGATCGCGCATCACACCGAACAGGGGCGTTTCTTCGGCATCCTCGACGGTGGTCGTGGCCTGATTGAAGCCTTGTTGGCGACCGTTGCTCTGGGGCTGTTTGCCTTCGCCACCGAAACCCGTGGCGAGTCCACCGCCGAAGGCTTCCGGCACGTGGTCTATCTCTACGCCTTTACCTGTATCGCCATCGGCTGTGTGCTGGTGCTGATCAAGGATCCGAAGTCGATGCAGGACACGCCGGCGGTGGAGAAGGGCAAATTCAATCTGCTCACCGACCTGGCGACCCTGGTGAAAATTCCCGAGCTATGGCTGGTCACCGCGATTGTGTTCTGCGGTTATCACATCTTCTGGGCCACCTACAGCTTCTCCGATTACCTTCAGGGCAGCGGCATGACGGCCGTCATGGCCGGCACCATCACCACGATCAAACTGTGGATGCGCCCGATTGGCGGCATCGGTGGCGGCTGGCTGGGGGACAGGTTCTCGAATATTTCGGTGCTGATCGTTGCGCTGTTACTGGCGAGTCTGGCGATTGTCGGCCTGATCGTGTT
Source organism: Pseudomonas sp. MF6776 (assembly GCF_016613125.1). NCBI lineage: Bacteria > Pseudomonadati > Pseudomonadota > Gammaproteobacteria > Pseudomonadales > Pseudomonadaceae > Pseudomonas > Pseudomonas sp. MF6776. Next base: position 79,142 of record NZ_JAENSQ010000018.1, on the reverse strand, counting down.
CCCGTCGCTCAACAGCATCGGCCTGCTGATCAGCACGGTGATTTTCATCGGCCTGATGACCTATGCGATTCGCGGGCTGTACTGGGCGATCCTCGATACCTGCAACATTCCGCTGCGCATCACCGGCCTGGCCATCGGCATTGTTTCGGTGGTCGGTTACCTGCCGGACGCCTTCATTCCGCTGATCAACGGCTACCTCACCGAGCAGTATCCCGGTGCCCTCGGTTACAAGCTCTACTTCGGCTACATCGCCTTCGTCGGCTTCCTCGGCACCCTGGCTGCCGTGACCCTGCGTGCCCGAATCAATCGCCAATCCTTGAACAAGACAGGTGCCTGAGATGAAAATCGTCGCCCTTGAAACCCATATCGTTGCTGTACCGCCACCGCACGTCGGCGGTATGTACTGGCTGTTCGTCAAGCTCAAGACCGACTGCGGCATTGAAGGTGTTGGCGAGATCTACGCCGCGACCTTCGGCCCCAAAGCCATGTTGCCAATCATCGAGGACGTGTTCGAACGCTACCTGCTCGATCAGGACCCGCACCACATCGAGCGCTTCTTTCGTCAGGCCTATTCCAGTGGTTTCACCCAGCGTCCTGACCTGACCATGATGGGCGTGGTCAGCGGTCTGGAGATGGCGTGCTGGGACATCATCGGCAAAGCGGCGAACAAGCCGGTTTACGAGTTGCTCGGCGGCAAGGTTAACGAACGCCTGCGTTCCTACACCTATCTGTATCCGGTCAACAGCCGTGGCGAGTACGACTACGACGACCCGGACCTGGCTGCCGAGTGCGCCATCGACAACATGAACAAAGGCTTCACGGCGGTGAAATTCGACCCGGCCGGGCCCTACACCGCGTACTCCGGGCACCAGATCTCGCTGGAAGTGCTGGAACGCTGCGAAACCTTCTGCCGCAAGATCCGCGAGGCGGTGGGCAACAAATGCGACCTGCTGTTCGGCACCCATGGGCAGATGGTGCCGTCCTCGGCGATACGTCTGGCCAAGCGCCTGGAAAAATACGATCCGCTGTGGTTCGAAGAGCCGGTGCCGCCAGGGCAGGAAGAGGCCATGGCCCAGGTTGCGGCCAAGACCAGCATCCCGATTGCTACGGGCGAACGCCTGACCACCAAGTACGAATTCTTCAAGCTGCTGCAGGCCGGCGGTGCATCGATTCTGCAGATGAACGTCGCGCGTTGCGGCGGCCTGCTCGAAGCCAAGAAGATCGCCAGCATGGCCGAGGCCTATTACGCGCAAATTGCCCCGCATCTGTACAACGGGCCGATTGGTGCGGCGGCGAGTTTCCAGTTGGCGACGTGTACACCGAATTTTCTCATTCAGGAAAGCATCGGCACCTGGGGCGGTTTTCATGCCGAGGTGTTGACCAAGCCGTTGCAGTGGGAGGACGGCTACATCATTCCGTCCACCGAGCCGGGCCTGGGCGTCGAGCTGAACATGGACGTGGTGCGCAAGCATTCACCGTACACCGGCGAGCGCCTGCACCTGCAAATGGCCCCGACGCCTGTGGACGTCAAAGACACATCGCCGGCCAGAGGCTGACATAGCTTCTGATTGCCACGCCAACCCCTAAAGGTTCGGCGAATTATGGACAACGACTTACGCGGTAACCGTGCATGACATACGACTACATCATCGCTGGCGCAGGCGCCGCAGGCTGCGTGCTCGCCAACCGGCTCTCGGCCTCGGGCAAATACAGCGTGCTGCTGCTGGAGGCGGGTGGCAAGGACAGCTCTCTGTGGTTCAAGATCCCGGTCGGCTTCGCCAAAATGTATTACAACCCGACCTTCAACTGGATGTATTACAGCCAGCCACAGAAGCAATTGGGCAATCGCGAAATCTACGCGCCACGCGGCAAGGTGCAGGGTGGCTCGGGCTCGATCAACGCGATGATTTACGTGCGCGGGCAGGCCCATGATTTTGACGATTGGGCTGCCAATGGCAACGACGGCTGGGGCTTCAAGGACGTGCTGCCGTACTTCCGCAAACTGGAAAACCATCCGCTGGGCGACAGCGAATACCACGGTAGCAGCGGCCCGATCAGCATCACGCCGATGAAGGGTCAGACCCATCCGATTTGCGACGTGTTTCTGGAGGGCTGCGCCGAGCTCGGCTATCCGCGCAGCGATGATTTCAATGGCGCGAATTTCGAGGGTGCGGGCCTCTACGACGTCAACACTAAAAATGGCCAGCGCTGCTCCAGCAGCTTTGCGCATCTGCATCCGGCGCTGAAACGCCCGAACCTGACGGTTGAGCATTACGCGCTGGTGGACCGAGTCCTGTTCGACGAAACGAAGCGACGTGCGACGGGCATTTCGATTACCCAGCATGGCCTGGCGCGAACCTTCACCGCACGCAAGGAAGTCATCCTCTGCGCAGGTGCTGTCGATACGCCGAAAATCCTCCAGTTGTCCGGCGTTGCCGATCGCGACCTGCTGGCCAGGCACCAGATTCCTCTAGTCAAACATCTGCCGGCGGTGGGCCGGAATCTGCAGGATCACCTATGCGCCAGTTATTACTACAAGGCCAATATCCCGACGCTCAACGATGAACTGAGCTCGCTGTTCGGCCAGTTCAAACTCGGCGTGAAATACCTGCTGACGCGCAAGGGGGCGCTGGCCATGAGCGTTAATCAGGCGGGCGGTTTTTTCCGTGGCGAGGCGCATCAGCAGCACCCCAATCTGCAACTGTACTTCAACCCGTTGTCGTATCAGATTCCGAAAAACAACAAGGCCAGTCTCAAGCCGGAGCCGTACTCAGGCTTTCTGTTGTGCTTCAACCCGTGCCGGCCGACCAGTCGCGGACACATCGAGATCGCCTCGAAAAATCCGCGCGACGCAGCGCTGATCGATCCCAACTACCTGAGCACGCAAAAGGACATCGACGAGGTGATTCAGGGCAGTCGCCTGATGCGCAAAATCATGAACGCCCCGGCGCTCAAGAGCATCACAGTTGACGAAGTGTTGCCGGGGCCGGCAGTGGATACAGACGAGCAGATGTTGCAATACTTCCGCGACAACTGCGGCTCGATCTACCACTTGTGCGGCTCTTGCGCGATGGGCGCGGACGAACAGACTTCGGTGGTCGACAAGCGTCTGAAGGTGCATGGTTTTGAGGGCTTGCGGATTGTCGATGCATCGATCTTTCCGAACGTGACGTCGGGCAATACCCATGCGGCGGTGCTGATGGTGGCGGAGAAGGGTGCGGATCTGATTTTGCAGGATGCATAGGTTTCAGGTTTGGGGGATTTAAGGCCTGCCTGACAGCAGGCCATTACCAGCTCGCAAAAAAATCTGACAGTGCCTTGTCAGTCATCGCGAGCCTTCAAAGCGTCTCCACCAACCAGTCCCGAAACGCCTTCAACGACGGCAGCGCTTCATTGCGCGGCGGGTACACCAGGTAATAGCTGCGTCGACTGGTAATCGGTTCGCCCAGTTGCAGCAATTCCCCATTCAGCAGTTCATCCTCGACCAGAATCCGCGGCACCAAACCCACGCCAATATTCGCCCGCACCGCCTGAATCAGATGCGCAGTCATCTCGAAGCTCGGGCCGATGCGCATGCTGCGATGCGGCAAATCGTGCTGGCTGAACCATTCTGTCCACGCTTGAGCATTGCTGCTGACGTTAAGTAGCAATTGCCCGGCGATGTGTTGCCCGGCGTCGTTGCGCTCGTCTTCGGACAGTTGTGTACTGGCGATGACCACCAGTTCCTCGGTGTGCAAGGGCAGGGCGGTCAGCCCTGGCCACTCGCCACCACCCACACAGATCGCCGCGTCGATTTCACTGGTATCAAAATCGATGGCTTCGATGCGTGAGTGCAAGTGCACGGTCATGCCCGGGTGGGCGGTGTAGAAATCCTTGAGTCGCGGCAACAACCATTTCGAGCCGAAGGTCGGCAGCGTTGCCAGCCGCAGGCTATGGATGCCCGAACCGAATGCCATGGCCTGCAAAGTGGCGCTGCGGATCTGCCCGAGTGCCTCGGCGAGTTCGCGTTGATACATGCGCCCGACGTCGGTCAGGACTACTTGCCTGCCTTCGCGGCTGAACAGGCGCATGCCGAGCATTTTCTCGAGGATTTGCACCTGACGGCTGACCGCACTTTGCGTCAGCGACAGTTCATGGGCGGCGCGGGTGTAGCTTTCGTGGCGCGCGGCAGCCTCGAAGGCCAGCAGTAATGACATGGAAGGCGTGAGCGTGCGCGGATTCATTCGTAAAAGTCATCAATAGCGGGTCGAATTTACGGTTGTCCCAGCGTTCGTCAGCAATGAATATGGGCAACATGAGATGGCGGAGCCTGACGCAATCATTCGTTGCGTACAACTGTTCACCGCCACACGGCCCGATTTTTACCGAGATGTCCTGACCGATGATTGCCCAGCTGTCGCCCGCAACCGCGCAAACCTCCAATTACCAGCAGTTCCTCAATGCGCTGAAGGCCAGCGGTTTTCGTGGTGAAATCAGCGCTGACTACGCCAGTCGCGTGGTGCTGGCCACTGACAACTCGATCTATCAGCGACTGCCGCAAGCTGCGGTGTTTCCCATGGACGCTGAGGATGTGGCGAAGGTCGCACGACTGATTGCCGACCCGACCTACCAACACGTGGTCATCACCCCGCGCGGCGGTGGCACCGGCACCAATGGCCAGTCGTTGACCGACGGTATCGTCGTCGACTTGTCGCGGCACATGAACCGTATTCTGGAGATCAACGTCGAGCAGCGTTGGGTGCGCGTGCAGGCCGGGGTGGTCAAGGATCAGCTCAACGCCGCGCTGAAATCAGCCGGGCTGTTTTTTGCCCCGGAGCTCTCCACCTCCAACCGCGCCACCGTCGGCGGCATGATCAACACCGACGCCAGCGGCCAAGGCAGTTGCACCTATGGCAAGACCCGCGATCACGTGCTGGAGCTGGATATGATCCTGCGCGGCGGCGATCGTCTGCACGGTCAGCCGCTTGCGGAGAGCGAACTTCAGGCGCAGTGCGCACGCGAGGATCGGATCGGCGAAGTCTATCGTTGTGCGCGGCAGATCATTGATGAGCAGGGTGCGCTGATCAAGGCGCGCTTTCCCGATCTCAACCGTTGCCTGACCGGTTACGACCTGGCGCACCTGCGCGAGGCGGACAATCGCTTCAACCTCAACAGCGTGCTGTGTGGGGCCGAAGGTTCGCTCGGCTTTGTGGTTGAGGCGAAGTTGAACGTTCTGCCCATCCCCAAGCATACGATGCTGGTGAACATTCGCTACGCCGGGTTCATGGACGCGCTCCGTGATGCCCGGGCGCTGATGGCGCTTAAGCCGCTGTCGATTGAAACCGTCGACTCGAAAGTGCTGTTGCTGGCGATGCAGGACATTGTCTGGCACGGCGTTGCCGAGTATTTCCCACAAAGCCCCGAACGGCCGACGCTGGGGATCAACCTGGTGGAATTTTGCGGTGACGATGCCGAAGATCTGCAGCGCCGTGTCGAAGCGTTCGTTGAGCACTTGAGCAAAGACCTTACCGTTGAGCGTCTGGGCCACACGCTGGCGGTAGGCCACGCCGCGGTGAACAAGGTTTACGGCATGCGCAAACGCGCCGTGGGCTTGCTCGGCAACGTTGCCGGTGAAGCGCGGCCGCAGCCGTTTGTCGAAGACACGGCCGTGCCACCGCAGCATCTTGCCGAGTACATCGCCGAGTTGCGCGATCTGCTCGACAGCCACGGTTTGCAGTACGGCATGTTCGGTCATGTCGATGCCGGGGTGCTGCACGTGCGGCCGATTCTCGACATGAAAGATCCGCAACAAGCGGCGCTGGTGCGGCCGGTGTCCGATGGCGTCGCCGCATTGACTCAACGCTACGGCGGCCTGCTGTGGGGCGAGCACGGCAAGGGCCTGCGCTCGGAATATGCGCCCGCGTTTTTCGGTGAGCTGTACCCGGCGCTGCAAGCGCTGAAGGCCGCGTTTGACCCGTTCAACCAATTCAACCCGGGCAAAATCGCGACGGCGGCCAGCACTGGCGCAGCACTGCTGAAGATTGATGAAGTGACCTTGCGTGGCGAACTGGATCGACAGATCGACGAGAAAGTCTGGCAGGACTACGGTGCAGCGATGCACTGCAATGGTAACGGCGCTTGCTACAACTTCGATCCTGATGACGCGATGTGCCCGTCGTGGAAGGCCACTCGTGAGCGCGCGCAGTCGCCCAAGGGCCGGGCGTCGTTGATCCGCGAATGGCTGCGATTGCAGGGTGAGGCGGGGGTTGATGTGCTGTCTGAGGCTATTCGTCGACCCGCGTTTTTCAGCACTTTTTGGCAGCGCTGGCGCAACAGCCGCGCGCAAACGCCGGACTTCTCCCACGAGGTCTACGACGCCATGGCCGGTTGTCTGGCGTGCAAATCCTGCGCGGGCCAATGCCCGGTGAAGGTCAACGTGCCGGAATTTCGTTCGCGGTTCCTCGAGCTGTATCACAGCCGCTACCTGCGTCCGGCGCGGGATTATCTGATCGCGTCGCTTGAATACAGCATCCCCTACATGGCGCAGATTCCGGCGCTGTACAACGGTTTGATGGGCGCGTCGGTGGTTCGACAACTGCTGGAACGCCTGGGCGGCATGGTTGATGTACCGTTGCTCAGCCGTTTCGATTTTCACGCAGCGATGCGCCGTTGGCAGGTGCAGCCGGCGGCGGTGCCGACCTTGTCTGCGCTGACCCAGACGCAACGCGAGCGCAGCGTGGTGCTGGTGCAGGATGCGTTTACCCGCTACTTCGAAGCGCCGCTGTTGGCGGATCTGGTCGAGCTGATTTCGCGCCTTGGCTATCAGGTCTATCTGGCGCCGTTCAGTGCCAACGGCAAGCCGCTGCATGTGCAGGGTTTTCTGTCGGCGTTCAACCGCGCGGCTCTACGCAATGCGCGACAGTTGCGCGAACTGGCGGATGTCGGCGTGCCGCTGGTGGGGCTGGACCCGGCCATGACCCTGGTTTATCGCCAGGAATATCAGAAAGTCCCCGGTATGCAGGCATGTCCGGAGGTCGCGCTGCTGCAGGAGTGGCTGCTCGACGTGATACCGGAACAGGCACTAGAAGGCACCGCAGAGACCTTCCGTTTACTGGCGCATTGCACGGAAAAAACCAATGCACCGGCCGCGACCCGGCAGTGGGAGCAAGTGTTCGAGCGCGTGGGATTGAAACTGACCACGCAGGCCACCGGCTGCTGCGGCATGTCCGGCACCTATGGCCACGAAGCGCGCAACCGCGACACTTCGGCAGTGATCTACGAACAGTCGTGGGCACGTCAGATCGACGCGCCAGCGCAGAAGGGCGAGGCGCTGGCCACCGGATATTCGTGCCGCAGCCAGGTCAAGCGCCAGTCGGATCGGGCAGTGCGCCATCCCTTGCAGGTGCTGCTTGAGAGGGTGCGTCGCTGAGCGTTTCGTCGTCCGGCGCGTTGTCCCAGATCAGTCGCGGGTCGAAGCTCATTGCCGAGAGCATGGTGAGCACCACCACCATGCCGAAAAACAGGATGCCCGAACGCGGTTCGATATCGCCCAGCGTCTGGAATTTCACCAGCGCCGCGACCAGGGCAACCACCAGTACGTCGAGCATCGACCAATAGCCGATCAACTCGACGAATCGAAACAGCTTCGAGCGCTCCCGCCGCGCCCAGCCACTGTCGCGCTGCACAGTGATCAGCAACAGCGTCAGGGCTCCGAACTTGACGCCCGGCACGGCAATACTGGCGATGAAGATGATCAGCGCGATATCCCATGCACCGTGCTGCCAGAACTCCAGTACGCCGCTCATGATCGTGCTGTCGGCGCCGCTGCCCAGCATCGTGGTGTTCATCACCGGCAGCAAATTGGCCGGCACGTAAAACACCAGTGCGGCAAGCAGATAGGCCCAGGTGCGGGTGAGCGAATTGGTCTTGCGCCGATGCAGCGGGGCGTCGCAGCGCGGGCACTCATGCGGTTCGTCGGTCATGTCGCAGGCCAGGCCGCAACTGTGGCACAGGCACAGGTTCAGCTCGCTGGCGGTCGCTGGTCGCTTCATAAGATGTCCCAGAGTTCACGGATGTCGCGGCCGGCAATACGGATCATCATCAGGCTCAGCACGGCCAGGGCGAACAGGCCGATACCGGGCAGCACATCAAGCATCCCGGCCAGTTTGAACACGGCGACCATCGCCCCCAGTAAACACACTTCCAGCATGCTCCACGGGCGCAACGTTTCCAGCCAGCGCATACAGACCTTGAAGCCTGGCGCGCGTCGGGATGAGAGGGCGAAACTCAGCACCCAGATCAGCAACACCAACTGGAACGCCGGGGCAATAATGATCGAGATTGCGGCCACCATCGCCATGAACGTGATCGGACCCTGGCTCAGGGCGACCACTGAATCCCACAGCGTCGCACTGTTTTTCAAGCCTTTGAGGCTGATGCTCATCACCGGATAGAAATTGGCGAACAGCCACAGCACCGCCGCCGTGAACGACAGGGCCAGACGCTGCTCAACGGTCAGTCCGTTGAAGCGTTCGAGCACCCCGCCGCAGCGTACGCAGAGGGTTTTCTGGTGTTTGCCGAGCACGGCTTTTTCATACACACAATCGCAGTGCTCGCAGATGATCAGGCGTTCGGGGGCGATCATGAAAAGCGCTCGATATCGGGCCCCAAAAGCAGGGGGACCTGATCACTATAGAAGGCCCACGGCAATGGGCAACTTGCAGGGCATCGAGCGGCAGCATTTTCTGCAAATGATCAGCGGCGATCCAGCCACACCGTCTGCGCATTGCAGAACTCGCGAACGCCGAAGTGCGACAGCTCACGGCCAAACCCACTCTTCTTCACGCCACCGAAGGTCACGCGCGGGTCGCTGGCGGAATAACCGTTGATGAATACGCCGCCGGTTTCCAGCTCGCTGGTCAGTTGCTGTGCCAGTTGCACATTGGCGGTGTAGATCGTCGCGGTCAGGCCGAATTCGCTGTCGTTGGCCAACGCGACGGCATGCGCGCAATCGCGGGCGGTGATGATCGAGGCGACCGGGCCGAACAGTTCCTGTTTGAACGAAGTCATGCGATCGGTAACGTCGGCCAGCACGGTCGGTTCGTAGTAGTTGCCAGCCCCAGCGGTTTTGCCGCCGCCGAGCAACAGGGTCGCACCTTCTTCGAGGGTGTCGCGCACTTGCTGATCCAGTTCATCACGCAGATCAAAACGCGCCATCGGCCCGATGTAAGTGTCGGCAGACAGCGGGTCACCCACCTTCAACTTGCGCGTTGCCTCAACAAATTTGCGGGTGAACGCTTCAACGACGCCTTCTTCGATGATCAGTCGCTTGGCCGCCGCGCAGACCTGACCGGAGTTCTGGTAGCGACCGATCACTGCGGCCTGAACGGCTTCGTCGAGATTGGCGTCATTGAGCACGATAAACGGATCAGATCCGCCCAACTCCAGTACGCATTTCTTCAGCGCGGCACCTGCCTGAGCGCCGATGGCCATGCCAGCGCGGACGCTGCCGGTCAGCGTAACGGCGGCAATGCGCGGGTCGGCGATGGCGCTGGAGACGCCTTCCGGAGTGACGTTGATCACTTCAAACACGCCGGGGGCAAAGCCTGCGCGGTTAAACGCATCGCGCAGCAAATACGCGCTGCCCATCACGTTAGGCGCATGCTTGAGGACGTAGGTATTGCCGGCGATAAGCGCTGGAACGGCACCGCGCAGCACTTGCCAGATCGGGAAGTTCCACGGCATCACGGCGAGGATCGGGCCGAGTGGGCGGTATTCGATGCGCGCCTTGCCGCCTTCAACCTGAGTCGGTTCAGCATCGAGCATGGCCGGGCCATGTTCGGCGTACCACTCGCAGAGCTTGGCGCATTTTTCGATTTCACCGCGGGCCTGGGCAATGGGCTTGCCCATTTCCAGGGTGATCATGGTGGCCATGGCCTCAGCGGTTTCACGCAGCGCGCCGGCGAGGGCGGTCAGAGCGCGAGAGCGGTCTTGCAACGGCTTGCGCTTCCACTTGCCGAAGCCGAACGCTGCGCGGGTCAGCGCGGCATCGAGGGCTTCTGCGGATTCAAACGCGTAGTGGCCGATCTGCTCGCCAGTGGCAGGGTTGATCGAAATGGCGTGGGTCTGGCTGGAAATCTGGCTCATGGCTTTCGTCCTGCGTGTTCATTGGATGGGCCTAGAGTAGGGTGGTGTTTGTGTTCTGGAAACTGAATAATAAAGATCGTTTCTTTCACGATTAGAGAATGACTATGGATCTGGTGCAGCTGGAAATCTTCAAAGCCGTGGCCGAACACGGCAGCATCAGCGCCGCCGCCGCGCAGATCCATCGCGTGCCGTCGAACCTGACCACGCGAATCAAACAGCTTGAGCAGGATTTGGGCGTCGATCTGTTTATTCGTGAAAAAAGCCGTTTGCGCCTGTCACCGGCCGGTTGGAGCTTTCTTGAATACGCACGGCGCATTCTCGACCTGGTGCAAGAGGCGCGGGCCACGGTTGCCGGAGAAGAACCCCAGGGCGCGTTTCCTCTGGGCTCACTGGAAAGTACCGCCGCGGTGCGCATCCCTGAACTGCTGGCGGCGTATAACCAGTTGCACCCCAAAGTCGATCTGGACCTGTCTACCGGTCCGTCCGGGACAATGATCGACGGCGTGCTATCCGGGCGTCTGGCCGCTGCATTTGTCGACGGCCCGGTGTTGCATCCGGCGCTGGAGGGCGTGCCTGCGTTTGAAGAAGAAATGGTCATCATCGCACCGCTCAACCACCCGCCAGTCCAGCGCGCGGCGGATGTGAATGGCGAGAGCATCTATGCGTTTCGCTCCAACTGCTCCTACCGTCACCACTTCGAAAAATGGTTCAGCACCGACGCCGCCGTGCCCGGCAAGATCTTCGAAATGGAGTCCTATCACGGCATGCTCGCTTGCGTCAGCGCCGGCGCAGGCCTGGCGCTGATGCCACGCAAAATGCTGCAAAGCATGCCCGGCAGCGCGACGGTGAGTGTCTGGCCGCTGGCGGCAGATTTCCGCTACCTGACCACTTGGCTGGTGTGGCGGCGGGGCACGGTGTCGCGCAGTTTGAGCATGTTTGTGCGTTTGCTTGAGGAGCGAGGTGTGGTGCGTGCAGAAGAGTAATTGACACTGTGTGAGATTGTGGTTTTTGGCACAGGGTGTCGGCGATGGCCACGAGAATTTCTGCGCATACGACCCGTGTCAAATGCCGGACCGGCTCACTGCGCTTCACCGTGTGGGGTGAGGCTGGCGATCAGTTCGTCGGTGCTGGCGATGACATGGGCGAAGGTCGGGCCGTTGAGTTCGTGAGCGGCGTGCATCATTTCCGCTTTGAACGCGGCGGTGGCATCGCGCACCAAGGTGACGTGATAGCCCAGTTCAGCAGCATAGCGGGCGGTGGCTTCGATGCAGGTGTTGGCCAGCAGACCGGCGATGATCACGTGGGTGATGCCTTTCTGTTTCAGGCGAAAATCCAGATCGGTGTTGGCGAAACCACTGGAGCCCCAATGTTCCTGAACCACGATGTCGCCGTCCTGCGGCGCGAAGTCCGGATGCCATTCACCGCCCCATTCGCCACGGGCAAAATGGTGCATGTGCATGATCTTGCATTGGGTCGGGGTGGGGTGATCCCAGTTTTCGTAATCGCCTTTTTCCCAGCGATGATGGGGGACGATGACTACCGGAATCTGCAGGCCGCGCACGGCGCGGTCGAGTTTGCGCAGGTTGTCGAGTAAACCGTTCTGGTCGGCCATCGCTTTGATCAGTGGGAAGACCTTGCCGCCCTCCGAGAGAAAATCGTTGTACGGATCGACCAGCAAGTAAGCGGTTCTGTCCAGTGGATAGCGAGGTGGCAACATGACTGTTTGCTCCGGCAGAGAGTTTGAACAGTGCGCAGGGCTGGTCCCGGCGCCATGTTGATATGATAATCATAGTAATCAAGAAAGAGGCAAGCGCTGATGGCAATAAATGATAGTCCGTCTGCTGACACGCTGTGCCCGGTGGCGCGGGCGGAGGCAATCGTAGGTGACCGCTGGACCGTACTGGTTTTGCGCGAGTTGTTTATGGGCAGCCATCGCTATGACGAGATCCTGGCGCAAACCGCTGGCACCCCGCAGATGGTCGCCGCCCGCCTGAAAAACCTCGAGGCGCACGGGCTGGTCGAGCGTCGTTTGTACAACGAGCGGCCGAAACGCTACGAGTACCACCTCACCGCGAAAGGCGAGGCGTTTTATCCGGTGGTGATTGCGTTGCGGGCGTGGGGAGAAACCTGGTGCAAGGCACCGGAAGAGGGAGTGGCAGTGAACATGACCCACAAAAACTGTCATCACGACGCAGGTTTGGGTCCGCTATGCGACCACTGCGGCGAACCTTTGCGGCGCGCAGACCTGATCAGCCAGCCGCGAGAAGCCTACGCCGCCGAACGGCAGGCGCGGCGTGAGGCGTTCAAGGCGAAATAGCCTTGATCACGGCGTGCCGTTGCGGCCGTAAAGCAGATAACCGGGACGTTGGCTCAAGCGCTCGTAGTAGGCATTGACCGCGGGCAGGTGCGGATGAGCGAGCGGCGTCTCGAACCAGCGATTGACCGACAAGCCAATCGGGATATCGGCCAGGGAAAACTGCTTGCCGCTAACATAGGCGCCGGTTTTTTCCAGCTGCCGGTCGAGTATTTCCATGTTGCGCGACCACGCCCGGCATCCAGCAGCCAATGCCTCCGGGTCTTGGTAGTCCGGTGATTTGCGCACCAGCGACATGAGCGGATACGACCACGAGCGGTTCAGCTCCGAAGGCTGCCAGTCCAGCCACTGATCGATGCGCGCACGCTCGCGCGCATCCGCCGGATAAAGGTGCGAACCGTCATAACGCGCCACCAGATAACGAATGATCGAATTTGATTCCCACAGGGTGAAATCACCGTCCTGAATCACCGGCACCATGGCGCAGGGATTGAGTGCGAGAAATTCAGGTGTGTCGGTGGATTTGAAGCCCGAGCCCCAATCTTCACGCTCGAACGGGATCTGCAGTTCGGCGCAGGTCCACAGCACTTTGCGCACATTGATTGATGAAGCCTTGCCCAGAATTCGCAGCATCGGGTTTCCCTCCTTGGTGGTCGTCGGTCGTGACAAATACCATAGTGCAATGCACAAGGCCCACATGGCGTGATGCTGTTTCACTTGAGAATGACGCTTTAATTGTGGCGAGGAAGTCTGCTCCCTCGCCACAGGTTAGTGTCAGGTTTGATTGGCCAGGGTTATCGTCTGAGAAACGCCAACAAATCTTCATTCAGCGCCTGCGCATGCGTCACCGCAAAACCATGTGGTGCACCGGCATAAACCTTGAGTTCAGCCCCTTTGATCTGCGCGGCAGCCTGTTTGCCGGTGGTTTCGAACGGCACGATCTGGTCGCCGTCGCCATGAATCACCAGCGTCGGCACATCGATCTTCGCCATGTCCGGACGGAAGTCGGTTTCCGAGAAGGCAGTCACGCAGTCCACGGTGCCTTTGAGCGACGCCAGCAGCGCGACGTTCAGGGTTTGCGTCAGCACGCCGTCGGAGACGGTCTGGCCCTGATTGGTGCCATAGAACGGCGCGGCAAAGTCCGCAATGAACTGCGCACGATCTTTCAGCAGACCGGCCTTGATGCCATCGAACACCGAGGTGTCTACGCCCTGCGGGAAGTCGGCTTTCTTGCCGAAAAGCGGCGTCACTGCGCCCAGTAAAACCAACCCGGCAACGCGCTCGCTGCCGTGCCGGGCGATGTAGCGACTGACATCGCCGCCGCCCATGGAGAAACCTACCAGCGTCACTTCACGCAGGTCCAGATGATTGATCAGTTGCGCGATGTCATCGGCAAAGGTGTCGTAGTCGTAACCGGTCCACGGTTGATCGGAACGGCCGAAACCCCGACGGTCGAAAGCGATGGTGCGATAGCCACGACTGCTCAGGTATTCCATCTGGTATTCCCACATGTCGGCATCCAGCGGCCAGCCGTGGCTGAACAGCACGGGCTTACCGCTGCCCCAGTCCTTGTAATAGATTTCGGTGCCGTCTTGCGTGGTGAGCGTGCTCATGGAAACTCCTTGCGTCAGGGTTCTTCGAAGGGCGTGCATGGATTGCCGAAAAGGCAGTCTTCACTATCCCCGCAATCGCAACCGGTCACTTGTATGCAGGTGCTGGGTTGGATCTCGGCATCAGGGTTGTATGATGCAACCCTGAGCCACAAGGCCGATCACTGGTTTGAGGGAGTACGTTGACGTGAAGCGCAAAAGCCTGCAGGGCAATGCCTGCCCGGTTGCCCGGACACTGGACCTGATCGGTGACTGGTGGTCGTTGCTGATCATCCGCGATGCGCTGGAGGGCATACGCCGGTTCAGCGATTTTCAAAAGAACCTGGATATCGCCAAAAACATGCTCAGCGCCCGCCTCAAGGCGCTGGTGGAGCAAGGCATCCTGCAAACAGTGCCGGCAGCCGATGGCGGCGCCTATAAGGAATATGTGCTGACCGAACGCGGCAAGGCTTTGCAGACCGTGATTGTCGCGCTGTCGCAATGGGGCGGCGAGTTTATGTACGCGCCGGGTGAGGCGGGATCAGTGATGGTCGATGCGAAGAATCGTCAACCGATCCGCAAGATTGAGCTGAAGGCAGCGGACGGTCGCGTGTTGGGGGCGAATGAGGTGGCGACCCGATTCTGCGTCGAGCATTGAGCTAAAACAGCCAACACACCGACAGACGGGCAGAACAAGGAAGACAAGGATCTCGCCGCACTCGGATCTGCTTACGGGTTATCTAATGGATGACAACGGTGGCTACAGAATTCCAGTTGTCATTGATGGCAATGCCTATGCCCCGCGTTACCTTCCTTGTGGAAACATGGATTGTCTCGCTTCGGGTGCCAATATTGATTTTAGCGATGCAGGCACTCTCCAGTAGCTGCGCGCCGCTAACATCGAGGCATTGAGTAGTGCGGGGTGGCTCATGGGAGTTGCTTCAGTTCCGGCCGCCGGACTGACCGCTACCCTGTTGTCCAATGGATCAACGTTGGCAGGATTGTTGGCTGGTTACTTGAAGGGGCCAGATGATTTTACGAAAGCGTTGACTAGCGCAGGACTGAGTGCTGGTTTTGAAAAGTTTGTTGTAGCCGGTGGCTATTCTGAAGAAGTAGCCAGTAAAATTTCGAACAGCATCGGAGCAACTGGCGCGTGGGATACGCTTGCGGAAAAACCGATAGAAATCTTCAAGGATAAATAGATGTTGGAGGAATTGAAGCGATACAGGCATCTCATTGGATTGATACTGCTAGTGGTTGCAGTGGTCGCTGGATTTGTACGATACAACGGGGATAGGGAGCGTTTTTTTGCAATGGTCTTAGGGCAGATTTGGTTTGGGCAAGCCGTCTATAACTACTTGCGGGGCGGATGGGTCACTATCGGACCCGGAGGAATGGGGCCGAAGGCTGACCCTAGGCACCGCTGCGGACTGGCGGGAGTAGCGTTATTATTATACCTGCTCGTGTTTTTTCTCTTTTGAATACATGAAAAGCTTAATGGTAAATAGTTTTATCTGAAAAACGCCCCGGATTATCGGGGCGTTTTCATTTACAAGGCTTAACCAATAGAACACTCACCGAAACGCCGGCACCACGTGCTTGATAAACAACGCCAACGACTTCTTCTTCTCTTCATGCGGCAGACTGTTATCACACCAGAAACTAAACTCATCCACCCCCAGTTCCTGGTAATACTTGATCCGCGGAATAATCTCCTCCGGCGTACCGATCATCGCCGTCTTGTGCAAACTCTCCAGTTCAAACTCCGGACGCCCTGCGAACTTCTCCTCCGGGCTCGGCGTGAGAAAGCCGTTCACCGGCGTTTCCTTGTTGCCAAACCAAGCATCAAACGTGCGGTAGAACCGCGAGATCGCCTTGGCGCCGACTTTCCATCCATCCGGATCATCAACGGTGTGCACGTGGGTATGACGCAGCACCATCAATTGCGGGCGCGGTACATCTGGGTTGTTGTCTAGCGCAGTCTGGAATTTGTTCTTCAGGTCGAGGACTTCTTCATCACCCTTCATCAAAGGCGTGACCATCACGTTGCAGCCGTTGGCGACGGCGAAGTTGTGTGAGTCCGGGTCGCGGGCGGCGATCCACATCGGTGGATTGGGCTTCTGGATGGGTTTCGGCACGCTGGTGGAGGTGGGGAATTTCCAGATGTCGCCGTCGTGGGCGTAGTCGCCTTGCCAGAGGGCGCGAACCACCGGGACCATTTCTCTAAGGGCCTGGCCGCCGCTTGATGCGGGCATGCCGCCGGCCATGCGATCGAATTCAACCTGATAAGCGCCACGGGCGAGGCCGACTTCCATGCGGCCGTTGCTGATGACGTCGAGCAACGCGCATTCACCGGCGACCCGCAGCGGGTGCCAGAACGGCGCGATGATGGTGCCGGCGCCGAGGTGGATGGTGGTGGTTTTGGCGGCGAGGTAGGCGAGCAGCGGCATCGGGCTCGGCGAGATGGTGTATTCCATGGCGTGGTGTTCGCCGATCCACACGGTGCTGAAGCCACCGGCCTCGGCCATCAGGGTCAGTTCGGTGAGGTCTTCGAACAGTTGGCGGTGGCTGACGCTTTCGTCCCAGCGTTCCATGTGTACGAACAGGGAAAATTTCATGACGCTTCCTCGGATTTTTTGTTGTTGTGGCCGCAAAACTGCAGGAGCGAGTCTGCTCGCGTTGGCATCGTGTCAGTCGCCATCTGCTTGCCTGTAACACCGCTTTCGCGAGCAGGCTCGCTCCCACATTTGATCTGCATGAGTCTGGAGGTTTTGATCAGGCCAGGACGGGCAGGGCGCCCATTTTGCCGTGGCAATACACCAGCGGTCCGGCGCACTGTTCGGGCACGATCAGGTTCTTCACCGCACCGACCATGATCGCGTGGTCGCCACCTTCGTATTCGCGCCACAACTCGCACTCGATCACCGCTGTCGCGTTGGCCAGAATCGGATTGCCCAGCTCGCTCAATGTCCACTCGATGCCCTGCGCCTTGTCCTTGCCTTTACGGGCGAAAGCGTAGGCCTCGCTTTGCTGGCCGCCAGACAAAACGTGGATCGCAAAACGTTTGTTCTTGATCAGCACCGGGTAGGAGTCGGAGCTGTAGTTGGGGCAGAACAGCACCAGCGCCGGGTCCATCGACAGCGAACTGAAGGCGCTGGCGGTCAGACCGACGATCTGGCCGTCGTCATCAAGGGTGGTGATGACGGTTACGCCGGACGGGAACGAGCCCATGACTTGTTTGTAGATGGCGGCATCGATCATTGGGCAGTCCTCGGGTGTTGTGACGCGATTATTATGTATTTGTTGGTCTGATGGTATACCAGTATTTGTTCTTTGCAAGGGCTTTTAAGCGAAGCCGATAAGCGTGGCTTTTGCGTTCAAAAGCCGATGTTCAACGGGGTTTGAATAGTCGCGAAGTGGGTGAGTCGAGTACGAACAATGCCCAGCCATTCACCGGCTACTTTTGCTTGCGCATAACGGTGGTCATTCAAATTGGCCATATCGATCCCCTTTTGGCCCATCGCCCACTGTGATCCATCTACGCGGTCAGCAAGAATCAAAGCCACAACGAAACGCCAGACCTTTTTACCCTTGGCTATCTTTAGCCACTGCCGTGTACAGAACATAAAAACCATCGAACTCACGTCGCTTTTTGGGAAAACAACCATGGTCACGATGAAACGTATTCTGGGTGCCACCGTTTGTGGACTGACGCTGCTGGCCAGCGCGGTCCAGGCCGAGCAGCGCGAACTGCGGGTGTATAACTGGGCGGATTACATCCTGCCGGCGGTGCCCAAGGATTTCGCAGCGCAAAGCGGCATCAAAGTGACCTGGGACACCTTCGACACTAACGAATCCCTGGAAGCCAAACTGCTGACCGGTAACTCCGGTTACGACCTCGTGGTGCCGTCGAACCAGTTTCTCGAGACCCAGATCAAGGCTGGTGTGTTTCAGAAACTCGACAAGTCGAAGTTGCCCAACTGGAAGCACCAGGATCCGGAGTTGTTGAAGCTGCTGGGCAAGAACGATCCCGGCAACCAGTACGGCGTTCCCTACATGGTCGGTACGGTGCTGATCGGCTTCAACCCGGCCAAGGTCAAGGCGGCGCTGGGCGAGAATGCGCCGGTGGACAGCTGGGATCTGGTGTTCAAGCCCGAGAACATGGAAAAGCTGAAATCCTGCGGTGTGGCGATGCTTGATTCGCCGACGGAAATTCTGCCGCTGGCCTTGCATTATCTGGGCCTGGACCCGAACAGCCAAAACCCCGCCGACTACGAAAAAGCCAAAGAGCTCATGCTCAAGGTTCGCCCCTACGTAACCTACTTCCACTCCGCCAAATACATGACCGACATCGCCAACGGCGACATCTGCGTAGCCATCGGCTACTCCGGCAGCTTCTATCAGTTCGGCAATCGCGCGAAAGAGTCGGGCAATGGTGTCGTGGTCGACTGGCGCTTGCCGAAGGAAGGCGCGCCGATCTGGTTCGATACGTTCGCGATTCCGAAGAGCGCGAAGAACGTCGCCGAGGCTCACGAGTTTCTCAACAACCTGCTTGATCCGAAGGTCATCGCGCCGATCAGTGATTTCCTCGGTTACCCGAATGCGAACAAGGATTCGATGGTGTTGATCAACAAGGAAATCACTGGCAACCCGAACCTGACGCCGACCCCCGAGGCGCTGAAAACCCTCTACGTCGTCCAGCCACTGCCACAAAAGGTTGAGCGTGTACGCACCCGGGTCTGGACCAGCATCAAATCCGGTAATTGACAGCACACAATCCTGTGGGAGCGAGCCTGCTCGCGAATGTGGTGGATCAGTCAACATAATCGTTGAATGACACGACGCCTTCGCGAGCAGGCTCGCTCCCACAGGGTTTCAGGGTGACTGGTTTTCCGGCGCTTTGCCCTTCGTCGTGATCAGGCTCAGCAGCACCGACCCGAAAATCACCCCACCCACCACCGCCAACGACCATTCCACCGGCATGTGGAACCACGGCATCAATGTCATCTTGCCGCCGATAAACACCAGCACGATCGCCAAACCGTACTTGAGCAGGTGGAAGCGGTCGGCCATGTCCGCCAGCAGAAAGTACAGCGCCCGCAGGCCCATGATCGCGAAGATGTTCGAGGTGAAGACGATGAACGGGTCAGTGGTGACGGCGAAGATCGCCGGGATGCTGTCGACCGCGAACATCAAGTCGCTGGCCTCGATCAGTACCAGCACCAGAAACATCGGCGTGGCCCAGCGCACGCCGTTTTGCAGGACAAAAAACCGTTCGCCATGAAAGCCGCTGGTAATCCGCATATGCCCGCGCACCCAGCGCAATAAAGGGTTTTTCTCCAGATCCGGTTGCTGATCGGCAAAGATCAGCATCTTGATACCGGTGATGATCAGGAACACCCCGAACACGTACAGCAGCCACTCGAACTGCGACACCAGCCACACCCCGGCAAAAATCATCACCGCGCGCATTACGATCGCCCCGAGTACGCCGTACAGCAGCACCCGACGCTGCAACTCCGGCGGCACGGCGAAGTAGGTGAAGATCATCACGAAGATGAACATGTTGTCGATCGACAGCGACTGCTCGATCAGATAACCGGTGAGGAATTCCAGGGTTTTCTGTCGGGCGATTTCGCCGCCGAATTCGCCGTTCAGATACCACCACAGCAGCCCGGCGAAGCTCAGCGCCAGCAAGCACCAGGCAATAACCCATGCCGAGGCTTCCCGCACTGAAACCCGATGTGCCTTGCGCCCGCCGAACACAAAAAGGTCCAGTGCCAACATCGCAAGTACGAAGACGATGAAGGCGCCCCACATCCATGGTTCGCCGATATTGATGTTCGTTTCTGGCATGTCACGCTCCCTTTTTCTGGTTGTATCAGGGTCAGACGAGGCCATGCTAGCGACGTGTTTGGGTGAAAGAAAAATCGTTTATTTCTGGTTTAGAGTTCGGTTTTATCGAAGTGTTGACCCCGTGGATGATCGCGAATCAGCGAAAAAACTCCCCCGGCGTCTCCCCAAACTGCTGGCGGAATGCTGCAATAAACGCTGACGTCGAGTCGTAGCCGCAGGCCAGCGCGACGTCGGTGACGCGTTCGCCTTTTTCCAGTGGCGTCAGCGCTCCGAGCAAGCGCAAGCGTTGGCGCCAGGCGCGGAAGGTCAGGCCGGTGTCGCGCAGGAACAGGCGCGTGAGGGTTTTTTCGGTGACACCGAACTTCTCGCTCCAATGGCTTAGCGTGGTCTGCTGTTCGGGATGTTGCTCCAGGCTCTGGTAGATCTGCCGTAAACGCGCGTCTTGCGGTAGCGGCAACATCAGGTCGATCTGTGGCGCTTCGGCGAGTTGATCGAGGATCACCTGGGCCAGCCGTCCGTGTGGGCCGGTTTGATCGTATTCCACGGGAACCTGGCTGAATGCGCGGATCAGTTCACGCAGCAAGTCGCTGACACCGAGCACATGACAGTGCTCAACAGCCCAACCGGCAACGCTGCAATCGATATACAGACTGCGCATTTCGGTGTGTGGTGAGCTGAATACCCGATGCGGCACGCCGGCCGGAATCCATACAGCGCGCTCAGGCGGCGCAACGAAGCGTCCGGCACTGGTCTGGACCTCAAGCACCCCTTGAATGGCGTACGACAATTGCACCCACGGATGGCTGTGGCGGCGGGTCAGTGCGCGATTGGGCAGGGATTCAGTGCGTCCGTACAGCGGACGCGGAAGGCTGGGCAGCCCGGGAATGCTGCGCCGAATACTTTTGATATGTCCTTTAGGCGGCATCTGCAGGCTCTTCGGCGTTAGTCGGTAATTGCCGCTCACGTTAGAGTCGTCGGCACGTACTGGCAACCCCCGGATGAACACACCATGACGCGCCCAAGATTCCTGCCCGACAACTTCACCCTGACGCTGATCGGCGTCGTGCTACT
Source organism: Pseudomonas sp. MF6776 (assembly GCF_016613125.1). NCBI lineage: Bacteria > Pseudomonadati > Pseudomonadota > Gammaproteobacteria > Pseudomonadales > Pseudomonadaceae > Pseudomonas > Pseudomonas sp. MF6776. Next base: position 58,187 of record NZ_JAENSQ010000018.1, on the reverse strand, counting down.
GTCGAGTTTTCTACCTGCCAGCGGTCAGGTCGCGGTCGGTTTCGGCTGGCTGACCAACATCGCCATCGCGCTGCTGTTTTTCCTCCACGGCGCCAAACTCTCCCGTGAATCGATCATCGCCGGTGCGGGTCACTGGCGCCTGCATTTGCTGGTGTTCGGTCTGACCTTCGTGCTGTTCCCGCTGCTGGGGTTTGCCTTGAAACCGCTGCTGTCGCCGCTGATCGGCGACACGTTGTACATGGGCATGCTTTACCTGTGCGCGTTACCCGCAACGGTGCAATCGGCGATTGCCTTCACCTCGCTGGCGCGAGGCAACATTCCTGCGGCGATTTGCAGTGCGGCGGCATCCAGCCTGTTCGGGATTTTCCTCACACCGTTGCTGGTGACGCTGCTGCTCGACGTTCATGGCGACGGCGGTTCGACCCTCGATGCGATCGTCAAAATCAGCATGCAGTTGCTACTGCCATTCATCGTGGGTCAGATTGCCCGTCGCTGGATCGGCGCGTGGGTAGGGCGCAACAAGAACTGGCTGAAGTTTGTCGATCAGGGTTCGATTCTGCTGGTGGTTTACGGCGCGTTCAGCGAGGCAGTCAACGAAGGCATCTGGCATCAGATCCCGCTGATCGAGTTGCTCGGGCTGGTAGTGGTCTGCTGCATTTTGCTGGCAATGGTGCTAGTGGCGGCGACGTTGCTGGGCAAGGCCTTCGGTTTCAGTCAGGAAGACCGCATCACCATTCTGTTCTGCGGCTCTAAAAAGAGCCTGGCCACCGGCGTGCCGATGGCTCAGGTATTGTTTGCCGGCAGCACCATTGGCGTGCTGATCCTGCCGCTGATGCTGTTCCATCAGATTCAATTGATGGTTTGCGCGGTGTTGGCGCAGCGCTATGCGAAACGGCCGGAGTCGGTGCCGGAGCTGATGGCGCAGGTCGATCCATAACCCCACACCGTCACCTGTAGGAGCTACCGAAGGCAGCGATCTTTTGATGTTGGTTTTTAAAGACAAGCTCAAAAGATCGCAGCGCGGCGGCAGCGCCTACAGAGTTCCTGCATATTTCACTGCAGCGGCCGCCCGTGAGGGCACGTTGAGCGTGCGTAGTAAAGAAGACACATGAATGCGCACCGTGAACGGTGAAATATCCAGTTCGCGAGCGATTTCCTTGTTGGTCTTGCCCTGAGCGATCAAGCGCAGGACGTCTTGCTGACGGGGTGTGAGCGGGGTGCCGGTCTCCAGCGGCAACAGCCCTGACGGCGCAAACTTCACCAGCACCTCGCCTTCACGAATCGCCAGAATCGCCTGACCGATTTCGGCCGGGGCAATGTTCTTGCCGATAAAGCCGTCAATGCCGACGGCCATGACGTCACGGATCAACGCTTCATCATCGACCATCGACACCACAATCAGCGTGCTGCGCGGCAAGCGCTGGCGCAGTTCGGCGAGCTGGCTGACGCCGGTCAGTCCGGGAAAGCGCAGATCCAGTATCAGTGTGTCCGGCTCTTCACCCAGTGCCAGCAGCGCCCGCACCGCGTCCAGATCGCCAGCTTCGTCGATGATGGCTTCGGGCAGCAGTCGCTGAACCGTGCGCAGCATCGCCTCACGAAACAGCGGATGATCGTCGGCTATGATAATTCGGCATGTCATGGCATGTCCCTCCCTGGGTCAGGCATTGCTCAAGGCTTGCACCTTAGCACCGGGCGCGATCGTTGCCTGTAGGCTGCTTCCGAATCTGACGATTGCTGCACAAGGACGTTTACCATGAAGTTCGAGAAAAATACCGAACTCGACCAGGCCAATCTGCGCATCATCATTGCCAGTATTGCCGTGGTTTACATGCTCGTATTGGGTTTTTTGCCGGGCGAGCGCTTCGATACGTATCTACCGGTGATCACCTACATCATCGTGTTTCTGCTGGCTTCTATCGGGTTACGCCAGGCAATTGTGCGCTGGCCGGGGCATTACCCGGCACGGCGGATTTTCGCCATGGTCCACGATTACACCGGCACCTGCTTTGGTCTGGTGGTGGGAGGCGAGGCGGCGTTGCCGCTGTATGCGGTCATCATTTGGGTCAACCTCGGCAACGGCATGCGTTATGGCTCGCGCTATCTGGCGATTGCCACGGCCCTGGCGTTGCTGGCGCTGCTGTGTGTCTATCGCCTGACCCCGGTGTGGCAGGCGCAACCGTTCATGGTGTTGATGCTGATGATCACCAGCACGGTGATCCCGTTTTACGCCCATCTGTTGCTGGAGCGCACGCGCAAGGCGTCGGAAGAAGCGGTCGCGGCCAATCTGGAGAAGTCGCGGTTTCTCGCGCAGGCCAGTCATGACTTGCGTCAGCCGATTCACTCCATTGGACTGTTTACCGCGTGTCTGCGCGAGTCGCGGCTGGGTGACGAGGAGCGTCGCTTGGTGGACAACATCGACCGTTCGCTGCTCAACGTGTCGCAGCTGTTTCGGTCCATTCTCGACCTGTACACCCTTGATAACGGACGGGTGTTGCCGAAGCTGCAAACCATCAACTTGCACGAATGGCTGACTGAACTGGTTCACCAGAACGCCGAAGCTGCGCGCTGGGCTGGCGTCGACCTGCGCTTGCGCCCCTGTAAATACTGGGTGCGCACCGATCCGGTACTGCTGGCGACCATGGTGCAGAACGTGCTTTCCAATTGCTTCAAATATGGCGCGCATCGGCCGGTCCTGATCGGCGTGCGTCGGCGCGGGGCAGGGCTGGCCATCGTGATTTATGACCGCGGCAATGGTATCGCCGAGGAGCATTTGCCAAAGGTGTTCGAGGAGTTCTATCGGGTGCGGCAAGTGCGCGACAAAGACGTCGAAGGCGTGGGGTTGGGGCTGTCGATCGTCAAGCGACTGGGCCAGTTGATGGGTGTCGAGGTCGTGTTGCGTTCGCGACCCGGTCGCGGCACTGCTGTCACATTGTGGGGTTTGCCAATGGCGGTTGCCGCGCCGTTACCGATCAACCGCGATGAAGCGCGCCAGGTCGGCCTGTTGACCGGATTGAAAGTGTGTCTGGTGGAGGACGATCGCAACGTGCTGATCGCCACGTCGGCATTGCTCAAGCGCTGGGGCTGTGAAGTACAGGCCGAACTGACGGGGCGGGATGTGATCAGCGATTGCGACATCATTGTTGCCGATTACGATCTCGGAACCCATGCCTCGGGTATCGAGTGCATCGACGATATTCGACGTCAGCGCGGCTGGGCGGTGCCGGCGATGATCATCACCGGGCATGACATCGAAAAAATACAGGCGGCCCTGCACGACCGCCAAATTGCCATCCTGTCCAAACCCGTGCGCCCGGCCGAGCTGCGCGCGACCTTGCGGGCACTGCGCGACCGGCAACCGGAGTCGCTCGAGCAGGCTTGACTCAGCGCTTGCAGAGATAATCCTGAGTGATAGTGGTTTGCAGGCAGTTGTATTGACCCATGGTGCGGCAGATATTTTTCTCCGAGCCGGTGACCTCGGCGTTTTTGTAGCCCCAGGTCTTGCAGCGTTGCGAGGCGACAGTCAGACCCTGTTCGGCGCTGGTCTGGCCGCTTTCGAACTGGCCCAGTTCATAGGAGACCTGGACGACGCCATCGTTTTTACTGCCGCCGGTGGCTTCCCATTGTTTCGGGGTGGCGCAGCCGCTGAGGACAAGTGTGGCAACGGCCACAACGCCGAACTTGCTGAGGTGTGCATGCAGTTTCATGGTGTTTCTTCCTTGGTGTTGTTCTGATTTCCACGCGCAATGATCCTGCACACCGCCAAGTGGCAGTGTTGAGAAGCATCGGGGGGTGCGAGGAATATAGCGCCGGGTGGCGGAGCGGTCGATTAGCACAAATGTGCTAGTGCGCAGCGTGGATATACAGGGGTTAGGCGTTTCCCTTCCTGCACGTTCTGCGCAAAGCTCAAATTAGTCTAAAAATCCTGCGCCGCCTCCGTAAGCCTTTGCTAGTCTCAAAGATGTAGGTGAAGACGCAGACTGATGCGCAAACGGATAGCAAGGGGACGTGGGGCGCGTTCCGAAGGGTGCACGGTTAGAAAGATCTCCGCGCTGAGATCCAGCCCTTATGCCGTGTGAAGCAGCCGAGGCACTACCTTTTTCAATTTGGCCCGGTACTGTGAGAAGCCTGATAAACCTTGTAAGCCAGAGACCAGCACTGGCCGCCTACTCGAATACCAAAGCCCGCCTCGTGCGGGCTTTGTCGTTCTTGCAGCGCTAGATTTTCGTCAGGGCATACGCCAGATCGGCGCGCAGGTCTTCGACGTCTTCGACGCCCACCGACAAGCGTACCAAGCCATCGCCAATTCCCAGTTTCGCGCGGGTTTCGGGTGGAATGGTGGCGTGCGTCATGATCGCCGGGTGCTCGATCAGGCTTTCAACGCCGCCCAGACTTTCCGCCAGGGCAAAGATTTTCACGTTCTCCAGAAAGCGCCGTGCGCCGGCCAGATCACTGTTCAGGTCCACGGAAATCATCCCGCCGAAACCGCGCATCTGCCGTTTGGCCAATTCATGCTGCGGGTGCGATTCAAGACCGGGGTAGTAGACGCGTTTGACCTGCGGTTGCTGTTCCAGCCACTGCGCCAGATCCTGCGCGTTGCTGCAATGACGCTCCATGCGCAGTGCCAGGGTTTTCACGCCACGCAAGGTAAGAAACGCATCGAACGGCCCGGATATCGCACCCACCGCGTTCTGCAAAAAGCCCAGACGCTCGGCCAGTTCCGTGTTCTGCCCGACCACGGCGATTCCGCCGATCACGTCGGAGTGACCGTTCAGATATTTTGTGGTCGAGTGCAGCACGATGTCGAAACCCAGCTCCAGCGGGCGCTGGATGTAGGGGCTGGCAAAGGTGTTGTCGGCCACGCTGATGATCCCGCGTGCGCGGCAGATGCGGGCGATGGCGGCCAGGTCTGACAGGCTCAGCAGCGGATTGGTCGGTGTCTCGACCATGACCATGCGCGTGTCGTCCTGTAACGACGCTTCGAATGCGGACAGGTCGGTCAGGTCGACGTAGCTGAAGCGGTGCCCGGCGCTGCGTTGGCGCACCTTGTCGAACAAGCGAAAGGTGCCGCCGTACAAGTCGTTGCCGGAAATCACGTGCGAGCCCGCGTCGATCAACTCGAGAACGGTGGAAATCGTCGCCAGTCCGGAGGCGAACGCAAACGCTCGAGTTCCTCCCTCCAGATCCGCCACGCAGCGCTCAAGGGCAAAACGCGTCGGGTTGTGCGAGCGCCCGTAGTCAAAACCCTTGTGCACGCCGGGGCTGTCTTGCAGGTAAGTGGAGTTGGCGTAAATCGGCGGCATCAACGCGCCGGTGGTCGGGTCGGGCTCTTGCCCGGCATGGATTACCCGGGTCGCGAAACCTTGGGAATTGTTGTCCTGCTGACTCATGCGAGGGATCTCCGTAATTGGTTGAGCATGTCGACGCGGGTGATCAGGCCATGGAAGCCCGATGCGTCGGCGATGATGGCGACAAGGCCACGGCTGAGCACCGATTCCAGCTCAGCGAGGGGGGCGTCGGGCGCGAGGGTTTGCAGTTTGTCGGTCATCACGCTGGAGACCGATTGGCTGAAGCGTGCAGCGTCCTCGTGCACACCCAGCAAAATGTCCGATTCGTCGATCACCCCGACCAGTTGTTTGCCTTCAACCAGCACGGGCAGCTGCGAGACATCCGCCAGGCGCATGCGCTGGAAGGCGGTTAGCAGCGTGTCATCGGGCCCGACGCTGATGACCCGACCGTCTTCAAAACGTCGGGCGATCAAGTCCCGCAGGTCGCCATAGCCTTTGCGCTGCAACAGGCCCTGATCGGTCATCCACTGATCGTTGTAGACCTTCGACAAATAGCGCGTGCCGGTGTCGCAGACGAAACTCACCACGCGTTTGGGCTCGGTCTGTTCGCGGCAATAACGCAGCGCGGCAGCGAGCAGGGTGCCGGTCGATGACCCACCGAGAATGCCCTCGGCACGCAGCAACTGACGGGCATGGTCGAAGCTTTCTTCATCGCTGATCGAATAGGCGTGGCGTACGCTGGAGAGGTCGGTGATCGACGGAATAAAGTCCTCGCCAATGCCTTCAACCGCCCATGAACCGGGGGTTGGCAGCGAGCCGTCGCGGCTGTATTGCGCCATCACCGAGCCAACCGGGTCGGCCAGAACCATTTCCAGATCCGGTTGCACCCGTTTGAAAAAACGGGTCAGCCCGGTCAGGGTGCCGGCCGAGCCGACGCCGACCACAATTGCATCCAGATCATGTTCGGTTTGCGCCCAGATTTCCGGCGCGGTGCTGCATTCATGGGCCAATGGGTTGGCCGGGTTGTTGAACTGATCGGCAAAAAATGCGCCGGGAATGTCTTTCGCCAACCGCGCGGCGACGTCCTGGTAATACTCGGGATGACCCTTGCCGACGTCGGAGCGGGTGATGTGCACCTCGGCGCCCATGGCCTTCAAGTGCAGGACTTTTTCCGTGGACATTTTGTCCGGGACCACCAGCACCACGCGATAACCTTTGGCGCGCCCGACCAGTGCCAGGCCCAGGCCAGTGTTGCCGGCAGTCGCCTCGACGATGGTGCCACCGGGGGTGAGGCGACCGTCACGTTCGGCGGCGTCAATCATCGCCAGACCGATTCGGTCCTTGATCGAGCCGCCAGGGTTTTGTGATTCGAGTTTGAGAAAGAGTGTGCACGGGCCGGTATCGAAGCGGGTCACTTGCACCAGCGGCGTATTTCCTATCAGCCCGAGTACGGCAGGGCGGGATTCCTTTGACATTCTTCACCTCTTGTTGGTGATTGATCGCGTTCCATTCGCGGGGAAAAGCTCGCCTGCAACATAGGCCGTGAAGGGATCTCCCGCAACCATTCGGTGGGCTGAAAAGCTCAACGATTTTGATCTAACTATAGAACTGAATTTGCCAAGAGGCCGGGCGTTATGAGAGAGGAGGGTTATGCGGATTTGAACGCTGGACAGAAAAAACTGTAGGCGTGAGGGGATACAACAAGGCCCCGACACCACCGCTGATCCCTGTGCTGGCTTGCCAGCGATGGCGGTGGGTCAGTTTGCTTCAGTGCCTCATGTGCGCAACTCATCGCTGGCAAGCCAGCTCCCACAGAGATCAGCGGTGTTCACAGATTTTCGATCCATGCAGATCCTGCTGAGGGAATGCAGGCAAATTGTGGCAAGGTCAGTGCTTGCTCATCAATCCGTGCAGCACACCCAGGCGCAATCCTGGTTCAGATGGCACCATCTGTGAGATGCCGAACGCCTTGAACGCGGCGAGCATCAGCACCAGGCCGCCGGGCAGGATGCTTTGGCGGTGTGGTTGCAGGCCCTGGAGCCTGAGCTGCCGGACGTTCGTCACCTCCAGCAGAAGCAGCGACAGGCGCAACAGCCCCGCGTAGGTGATGCCGTCCTCGCCGAAGTCGTTCAATCGGTTGGCCTTGAGCACTTTGGCGAGCATCCGTGCGGTGCCCGAGGAGCCGATGGTCTGCTGCCAACCCTGAGCGCGATAGCGTCGAGCGACTGTTTCAAACTGGAGGATGGCGACGCGTTCGGCTTCTTGCAGCGCATCAGGGGAGATCTCGCCGCCGCGAAAGAATCGGGCACTCAATGTTCCGCTGCCGATGGCAATGCTTTCGGTGAGCAGTGGTTGTGAGCCCTGGCCGAGGATCAATTCGGTAGAACCGCCACCGATGTCGACCACCAGGCGCATGTCTTCGACGCCTGGTAACGCGTGGGCTACGCCCGCGTACACCAATCGCGCTTCTTCATGCCCTGAGATGACGTCGATGCGAAAGCCCAGATGCCGCTCCGCACTGGCCAGAAACAGCTGCGCGTTATCGGCCTCACGCACTGCACTGGTTGCCACTGCCCGCACGCGGCCCGGCTCGAATCCGCGCAGTTTCTTGCCGAACCGCGCCAATGCCTGCCAGCCTCGATCAAGGGCGAGGGTGTCAAGCGCACCACCGTCGAGCCCCTCGGCCAGACGCACCGGTTCGCGCAAGGTTTTCACTTCCTGAATCATCAGGCCTTTGCGACTGCGGACCGACTGGCCGATCATCAAGCGAAACGCATTCGAACCCAGGTCGATGGCGGCAAACAGCGAGGCGTCGTCTTTCATGGCAGTCCTTGCAAAGCATCCGTCGCGAGGCTCAAGACGGTTTGCGAGGATTCTGCCGTTATCTTGATGACATCCTGATGACGGGTCAGGGGCCGTTCAGTGAATTGTTGTTTGTCATGACACTGTCATTATTCGATACCCATACTGAACTCAACACATCGCGTGTTCTTAAAGTTTTTGCTGCCATTTCTGGCAGCTTTTTTTTGCCCGAAATTCAACAGACACAACCCTGTAGGGGCTGCCTTGTGCAGCTCCTACGGGGGATTGGCCTAGCAGCCTTGAGGGGTTTCGCCTCGGGCCAGCCGCGCGTTGATGTCGTCGATCACCTCGGGTAATTGTGCAATGGTGTCGATCAGGTAATGCGGGCGCGAAGGGGCAAACATCGTGCTGATGCGCGCGCGCTCCTCGGCGAGTCTGTCCGACGGCAGCGCCTTGTACTGCTCGTAGGTCAAGCCCAGCGCGTTACCGGAGCAGGTCAGCGCCACCGTCCACATCCCCGCACTGCGACCCTCGAGAATTCCCGGCCAGGTGTCGTCAACCTTCACGCACGCAGCCACGTCATTGATGCCCAGCGCTATCACGTTAGCCAGTGCCTGTGCCGGATAAGGGCGACCATTAGGCACTTCATCGGTAGCGACGACGTGGTCAGCGACATAACCGTTTTTCCGTGCCAGCTCGATGACCCTGGCCATGACCACCGCCGGATAACCTGAGCACGAGCCGATCTTCAAACCCTTGTCACGCAACGCTGCAATGGCCTCAAGCGCGCCGGGGATCAACGCAGAGTGGAGGGCGATTTTCTCGATCTGCAGCGGCATGAAACGCTCGTAGATCGCCGTCACGTCGTCATCGGTCGGCAAGCGACCAAACGCGGCGCGGTAGCGTTCGCCAATCTGATCAAGGTTGCACAAAGTGCGGATATGGTCCCATTTGCCCATGCCCATCGGGCCACGAGCCTCCTCCAGCGACACGGCGACACCGAACTCGGCGAAGGCTTCGACGAAAATCTGCGTCGGCGCGAACGAGCCGAAATCAACAACGGTGCCGGCCCAGTCGAGAATCGCGGCTTGCACGTAAGTAGGTTGCTTGTACTGCATGATCAATCTCCGTTTTCAGGTGAGCGTGTGCCGTCCCTCGATATGGAGGTAGGCCGGTTGGAATAAGTGTTGAATCAGAGCATCGGTGAATTCGAGTCGAACAGCTCCGCGATCACCGGTCGGTTCCTGCGGATGCCGAGGCAGCACAAGTGGTATTCGATGAAGAACGGATGGTCGACAAAGGTGATCGGCTTGGTGCCCGGGGTCTGCGCATACTCGACGGCGGACACCAGGCCGATGCCGATGCCTTTGGCGATCGCATGGACGATCGCCTCGCGGCTGTTCAACTGCATTACGCAATCGAGTCTGACGTTAAGCCGCGTGCAGCTTTCTTCCACCAGTTGCCGGGTGCGCGAACTCTGCTCGCGCAGCACCCATTTCTCATGGCTGATCTGGCTGACGTGAACCTGCTCCTGGCTGGCCCAGGGATGGTCATCACGCACCACGGCAATGATCGGATAGCGGTGATACAACCGCGTGTGGAAGCGCTGATCGAATTCCGACAGCGCCAGAATCGCCACATCGATATCAAAATTGAACAGTCGCGCCAGGGTTTCCTTTTCCGAGGAGAACGAGGTCTCCAGTTCGATATCAGGGTGGCGCTGCATCAGTTCGTAAGTCAGGTTCATCGCGATCGGCGGCGACACGGCGCCGAGGCGCAGCATGCCGGATTTGCGTTGCTTGAAGCTTTGCAGCAGTTGCACCGCCTCATCCTCCTGACCAAATAGGCCCTGGGTAATTGCGTACAGCTTGTGCCCGGCCGCGCTCATCTCGATGTAGCGCCCGCGACGATGGAACAGTTCCACCGAGAAGGTTTTCTCCAGCGCGTTGACCTGCTCGCTGACGGTCGGCTGACCGATGCACAGAAACTCGGCGGCGAGGGTGAAACTGCCGGTCTTGGCCACGGCATGAAATGAACGCAACCACTTGTGGTACTGGTACATGCAGGCCCCGTCAGCGTCGGATGAACATTGCCACCGCCGCGCTGCAAAGGCAGGCGCTGGTGACCACGATGAAGATAAGAGACGTATTTGCCGTGGAGTCAAGCAAACGGCCGATCAGCGGTTCGGCCAGTCCGGCGAACAGATAGGACGAGAAGTTCATCACCCCGGTCGCCGTGCCCGCACGCTTGGCGCCGACCAGGTCAGGACACAGTGCCCAGAAACTCGACGCCGGGCCATAGACGAAGAAGCCGCAAAGGAACAACGCCACCAGACCGACCAGACTGTGCGGCGGCAGGCTCCACATCCACAGACTGGTCGCAGCGCCGAGGACCATATAAAGCATGATCGCAAGATAGCGCCTGGAGCCGAACAGCTTGTCCGACACCCAGCCGTTGCTAAGGGCGCCGACCGCCATGCCGACGGGGAGGGCGACGGTGATCCACTTCGGATCGACCATGCTGTCGCCGCTTTTCCAGTTGGCGCCGAGGAAGTGCACCGGCACCCAGACGATCAATCCGTAGCGCGCGGCGTTCTGGAAACCCAATGCCAGCGCGGCGATAAGCAAGCGTGGATTCTTTAGTACAGCCTTGTAGCGCTGCGCCGAGGACTCGACCTCGCCGTGGGCTGCTTCCTGATGTTTGTCGTCGGTGTTGGCGACGCCAGTATCAGTCAGCGGCTCGAAGCCGAGATCCTGAGGCCGTTCGCGAGCGACCAGATAGAAAATGATCCCGCCGGCCAGCATCAACAACACCGGCAAACGGAAGATCCAGCGCCATTCCAGTTGCAACACTTCCAGAATGACGATGGAGGTGACGTACGACAGAATCGACGCGCAACCTGCGGCGAAGGTGTAGAAGCCATAAACCTTGCCGCGCTCGCCGGCCGCCCACCAATTGGAAAGCAGACGGCTTCCCGGCGCCCAGCCGAGCGCCTGAAAGTAACCGTTAACGCCCCACGGCAGGATCAGGCTGGTGAGTCCAGCGGCAAAACTGGTCACCCAATTCGCCCCGCACGACAGCACTGCGCCGAGGGTCATGATGCGCCGACCACCGAATTTGTCGGCGAGGTTGCCGTTGATTGCCTGGCCGATGGCATAGGCCCAGAGCATCGCGGCGGATGCCCAGCCGAGGGTTTCCTTGGTCAAGCCGAATTCGGCCTGGATACCCGGGATAGCGAAACCGAAGGTTTGTCGACCGGTGTAGAAAAACAGGTAACAGAACATCGCCGCCAGCAACATGCGCCATTGGGCGACCCTGAACGAGGCAGAACGTACGGCGAGACCAGGCAGGGTTTGGGCACGATTCATGATCTTTTCCTTATTGTTGTGGGTTCCCGCCGAATGTCGGCAGCGGGTGCACTCTTTTTTGGTGCGACAGGAAATCACCGCAGCTTTTGGCTGCTGGCTGTGCTTGGGTTATTTAGGCGGGGCGACGCGTCAGGCGGCCTGTGAACCGATGAAGTTCTTGCCGCGCGCGCCCTGCATCGCGAGATGGATGATGTCTTCGGCGTCCTTGGCCGAGACGCCATAATCGGCGAACTCGGTCTTCACGCCGAGGCTGTGCAGGAACTCGCGCAACTGCTGTTGGGCTTTGGCCAGGTCTTCGCCGAAGATGCGTTGCAAGGTGCGGTCACGGGTAGCGTCATGGCCCCAGGCCAAACCCAGCACCAGCGGCAGAGTGAAGGAGCAGGCGATGCCGTGGGGCAGGCCGTGGCGCAGGGTCATTTCGTAGGAGATCGAATGCGCCAGCGCGGTTTTGGTGTTGGAAAACGCCAGGCCAGCCTTGAGCGCCGCCAGCGCCATGCGCGTGCGCAGCTCCTGGCTGGACAAGTCCTTATGCAGGCGCGGCAGGCATTCGAGAATGTCTTCAATGGCCGAGATTGCGAAGGTGTCGGACACCGGGTTGGCGTTGACATTCCAGATTGATTCCAGCGCATGCGACAGTGCGTCGAGCCCGGTGGAAACGGTGACGCCGGCCGGCACGGTGAGCATCAGTTGCGGGTCGATGATTGCCACGCGCGGCCAGGTGCATTCCAGGTGCAACGAATATTTTTTCTGGCTGGCGCTGTCCCAAATCGTCGCCCATGGCGTGACTTCACTGCCGGTACCGGCTGTGGTTGGTGCGGCGATCAACTGTTTGCAGCGCGGCGGGGTGAATGGTTTGCCGGTCGCCAGCAGCGCCAGTAATTCATCAAAACGTCCCGAGGCGGTACCGACAATCAACGCTTTGGCCGTGTCGATGGCACTGCCGCCGCCAACCGCCAGCACTACGTCGCAGGTGTCGGCACGCTGCCAAAAATCTTCGTAAGTGCTGCGCAGGTGCGCGACATCCGGGTTGGGCTGCACGTCTTCGAAGACGTAGACCAGACGATCACCGAGCAACTTTTGCAGACGATCGACCAGTCCCAGTCCACGTGCTTCGGGGAAGGTGACGAGGGCGACGGTCTGTTGTTCGGTGAGGGCGTCAAGTTCTTGCAGGCTGCCCCAGCCGAAACGGGTATCAACTGGGTTCTGGAAGCGGGCAGTCATGGTGAATCCTTCTTGTTGTTGTCGGTAGTGGCGCCATACTCAGCGCCCGTCGGCAACGGCTCAAATCGATAATTCGCAGGTTTGAATCGGCTGAGGCGATAACAGCGTCCGCAACCGTTCATGGTTGCCAGGCTCTAGTGATTAGAACCGCCCTGGATTGCGGCGCGCAGCCGACTGGATACCGCATCGGCGACGATCACCATGAAGGTGATGACGATGATGCAGGTGGCGGTTTCCTGATATTTGAACAGCTTGAGGCTGCTCACCAGTTCGAATCCGAGGCCGCCGGCGCCGACCATGCCGAGCACCGTGGCCGAGCGCAGGTTGACTTCGAAACGGTAGAGAATCACCGCGATCCATGCGGTAATGACTTGCGGCAAGACGCTAAACACGATCACTTGCAAGGGTCGGGCGCCGGTTGCCTGCAACGCTTCAATCGGGCCTTGATCGATCTCTTCGATGCTCTCGGCAAAGAACTTGCCGAGCATGCCCACACCGTGCAACGCCAGCGCCAGCACACCCGGGAACGGGCCAAGGCCCACTGCCGAGACGAAGATCAGGGCGAGGATCAACTCGTTGATGCTGCGGGTAAAATTGAGTGCTTGGCGGGTGGCGTGAAACACCAGCCGATTACGGCTCAGGTTGCGCGCTGCGAGAAACGACAGCGGAATCGCCAGCAGCACACCGAGCAACGTGCCCCAGATGGCGATCTGCAGGGTTTCCACAGCGGGTGCCAACAAGCGCGGCAGGATACTCAGGTCTGGCGGGAAGGTTCGCGAGAGGAAGTCGCCGATCTGCGGCAGTCCCGCAGCCAGTTCGCCCAGGCTGAGTTGGGCGCCTTGGGCGCTCCAGTTCAGGGTCCACAGCACGATCAGGACGACGGCGCCGACGGTCAGCCAACTGCGTGTACTGCGGGGCCGGTCGCCCACCCACTGATAGTTGTTCGATTGCATGTTCAGGCCCTCGATGCGGCGCAGTAGGTCAGGTTCGGGGTCGCAGTGTCTGCGGACAATTGCGTGGATGGCTGCGGGCAGATCCGCGCCAGATCGGCATCGGTCATGCTCGAAGCCTTGCCATCGAACACCAGATTGCCGTGAGCGAGGCCGACCACGCGGTCGCCGAATTCGCGGGCATATTCGATCTGATGCAGATTGCACAGCACGGTGATGCCCAGCTCGCGAGTGGCATCGCGCAGGTACTGCAGCACCAGTCGCGCAGTTTTCGGGTCGAGGCTGGCAATCGGTTCATCGGCCAGGATCACTTGCGGTCGTTGCGCCAGGGCACGAGCAATCCCCACTCGTTGCTTCTGCCCGCCGGACAGCGAATCGGTGCGCTCGCCAGCCTTGTGCGCCAGTTCGACGCGCTCCAGGCATTGCATGGCTAACGCCACGTCGTCACGCCGAAACAGCTGAAAAATCGAGGCAAGGGTACCGATCGATCCGAGGCGACCGGTCAGCACGTTCTTCAAGACACTCAGGCGCGGCACGACATTGTGGTGCTGGAAAATCATTGCCACTTCTCGGCGCAAAACGCTGGTGTCGGGGCAGCCGAGGGCGTCGATACCGGCCACGCTCAGCGTCCCGCTATCGGCCTGCGCCAAGCGGTTGATGCATCGCAGCAAGGTCGATTTCCCGGCACCGGACTGGCCGAGTACCACGACGAATTCACCAGCAGCGACCTCAAGATCAATTCCGCGCAAAACCGGGTTGCTGCCGTAGTGTTTGGTCAGTTGGCGGATGCTGATCATTTCATGCTCCGCAAATCGAGATCGAGCACCTTGGCGGTGTCGCGCACCACGTCGTAAGCCGCGTCAGTTGTTGGCTGAAAGCCATTAAGTACGCCCTGATCACCCCACGGTACGTCTTTGATCGATGCCAATGCGTCGGCGATTTTCTTCTTCAATTGCGGGTCGAGCGCCTTACGCCAGACCATCGGCGATTCCGGGATCGGCTTGGAACTCCAGACCACTTCGAAGTCATCCTGCTTCACCACACCCTTGGCTACAGCGCTGGCGAAGATGCGGTCGGCGACGGCGGCGGCATCCACCTTTTTGTTCTCGACGGCGAGGATGCTGGCGTCGTGGGAGCCGGAGAAAATTACTCGCTTGAACAAGGTGTCCGGAACAAAACCGGCTTGCTCAAGTCCGGCCTTGGGGAACAGATGCCCAGAGGCGGAGCTTGGATCTACGAAAGCGAAGGTATGGCCTTGCAGATCAGCCAGCGAGTGAATTCCGCTGTCCTTGCGCGCCAGAATCACGCTTTTGTAAGCGCTCTGACCGGTCTTCTTGGTGACCGCCACGGAGAACGCTTCGACATCCGCGACCGAGGTCGCCAGCACATACGAGAACGGGCCGAGATAGGCAACGTCGAGTTTGCCCGAGCGCAGCGCTTCGATGATGCCGTTGTAGTCGGTGGCTACGAACGGCACCACCGGCATGCCGATTTTGCTTTGCAGATCGTCGAGCACTTGTTTGCTCGCCTCGATCATCGCCTGGGAATCTTCAGACGGGATCAGGCCAATGGTCAGTTTGTCCTTGGCCCAGACCTGGCTGGCGCTCAGGGCGAGTACGGTAAGGCTGACGACACGCAGAAACTGGTTAATTGTTTTCATGGCATTCCACGGTGTGGTTGGGAGTTGCCACAGGCTAGGTCTGTCACGTGACAGTCATTCAATCAATTCAATATGGGAAACAGCAGCTAACTATTGATGGAGTCTATGGATGTCGAGCGCCAAACTGCGGGCTTTTCTGGCCGTCGCCCGTCACGGCAGTTTTAGTGCCGGGGCGCGGGCTTGCGGGCTGACTCAGCCGACCTTGACCACTCAGGTGCAAAGCCTGGAGCGTCAGCACAATGTCGAGCTTTTTCATCGACGCGGACGGCGGATCGAGCTGTCGGATGTCGGCCGGCAATTGCTGCCGATTGCCCAGCGCATCGCCTTGCTGGAACTGGAGGCGCACAACCTGATGCGCGACTCGGGGCGGCTCGACAGCGGCCAGCTCAAGCTGGGGGCAGTGGGGCCGTTTCATGTGATCGAGATGGTCGACACCTACCTGCAACAGCACCCGAACATCGACGTGTCGATCCGCGTGGGCAACTCGGCGCAGGTGTTGTCCGATCTGGAAAACTACGTGACCGACATCGCGGTGTTGGCCGGGCGTCAGGATGACCCGGGGTTGTGTGCGGTGCACTACGCGCGGCACGCGATCATTCTGTTCGCGCACCACGAACATCCGTTGGCCAACCGTGGCAGCGTGCGCCTGGAGGAGCTCGAAGGTCAGCGCTTGCTGCAACGCGAACCGGGCTCGACCACCCGTTTGGTGCTGGAGCAGGCATTGCACGCGGCGCAGGTCAAACCGCGTATCGCCATGGAAATCGGCAGCCGTGAAGCACTGCGTGAAGCCGTGGTACGCGGCCTGGGCCTGGGGGTGGTGTCGGAGGCGGAGTTCATTGCCGACCCGAACATCCGCGTGATTCGCATCGAAGGCGCGGCGCTCTACACCGAGACCTATCTGTATTGCCTGGCCGAGCGGCGTTCGAGTCGGCTGATCTCTTCGTTTTTCGACGCGGCGCTGGCTTGATTTGCAATTCTTGCTGATGCTTAGCTAATATACGAAACATATACACTTCGTATCGGATTTCGCTATGGGCATCGTAAAGATTTCAGAGGACATGCACGAGAACCTGCGCATTTCCAGTAACGCACTCAGCCGCTCGATCAACGCGCAAGCCGAGCACTGGATGCGCATCGGCATGCTCGCCGAACTGCATCCCAACCTCGACCACAGCGCGATCTGCCGTTTGCTGATTCGTGCTGAACAAAACGGCGGGCTGGACCTGCAACAACTGACTCAGGAAGACGTCACGGCATGAGAAACCAGATCAAGATCAACACCCCGACCGACATCGCTCAATCGCGCGCCGCCGGCAAACTCGCCGCGCAAGTGCTGGCGATGCTGGTGCCGCACGTCAAGGCAGGCGTCACCACCGATGAACTGGATCGGTTGTGCAACGACTACATCGTCAATGTGCAAAAAGCCATTCCCGCCAATGTCGGCTATCACGGTTTCCCGAAAACCGTGTGCGCCTCGGTCAACGATGTGGTGTGCCACGGTATCCCGTCGGGCACGCCGCTCAAGGATGGCGACATCGTCAACCTCGACATCGCCGTGATCAAGGATGGCTGGTTTGGCGATACCAGCCGCATGTATGTGGTCGGGGAGGCGACGCCTGAGGCGCAGCACCTGATCAAAACGACGTACGACGCCATGTGCGCAGGTATTCGCGTTGTAA
The DNA here is from genome assembly GCF_016613125.1 of Pseudomonas sp. MF6776. NCBI lineage: Bacteria > Pseudomonadati > Pseudomonadota > Gammaproteobacteria > Pseudomonadales > Pseudomonadaceae > Pseudomonas > Pseudomonas sp. MF6776. Next base: position 41,222 of record NZ_JAENSQ010000018.1, on the reverse strand, counting down.
AACCGGGCGCGACTTTGGGCGATATCGGCCATGCGATCCAGAGCCTGGCGGAGAAAGAAGGCTTCAGTGTGGTGCGTGAGTATTGCGGCCACGGCATTGGCAAGGTTTATCACGATGAGCCGCAGATCCTGCATTACGGCTTCCCGAATCAGGGCATGAAGCTCAAGGCCGGGATGATTTTTACGGTTGAGCCGATGCTCAATGCCGGTAAACGCCATGTGAAGAACATGCCCGATGGCTGGACCGTGCTGACCAAGGATGGCTCGTTGTCGGCACAGTGGGAACACATGGTGGCGGTGACGGAAACGGGGTTTGAAGTGCTGACGGCGTGGCCGGATCAGATTGAGGGTTTTACCCCGATCGTCTGAGCACCGCAAAATCACTTTGGGAGCGAGCCTGCTCGCGAAGAGGCCGTATCAGTCAACATCAACATTGAATGACACACCGCATTCGCGAGCAGGCTCGCTCCCACATTCGCAATACATTCTTGTAGGAGCTGTCGAGTGAAACGAGGCTGCTCCTGCAGGTGGGGGGGCTCAGTGGGCCCCGGCGGCTTTGTTGAGGTCGCCTTCGGTCCACTCGGTGTAGACGCAGGCGTCGGCGGTGGCCCAACGCACCCGCACCGCATCGCCGGCCTTGAGCGGCATACCCGCCGCCGACAACGCCTTCACCGTCATCGATGTGCCACCCGAAGTGACCACGCTGCAAGTCTGGCTCTCGCCCAGGAACAGCACTTCCACCACCTTCGCTGAAACTTCATTCCATCCCGCCGCCAACGGTTCATCGCTCGCCTGCTGCACGCTCAGCGCCAGCGCTTTTTCCGGGCGCACCATCAGCAACACATCCTGATCGGTGTGCAAACCGGCCGTCAGCCGAATCGACAACGATTGCCCCTCAAAACTCGCCGCCGCATTGCCCTGCGCCTTGAGCTTGAGGAAGTTCGAGTTGCCAAGAAACGACGCAACAAACGCATTCGGCGGATTCTGGTAGAGGTCATACCCGCTGCCCAAACCGACAATCTTGCCGTGACTGAAAATCGCGATGCGCTGCGACAAACGCATCGCCTCTTCCTGATCGTGGGTCACGTAGACGATGGTGATGCCCAGACGCCGATGCAACTGGCGCAGTTCATCCTGCAAGTCTTCACGCAGTTTTTTGTCCAGCGCACCCAGCGGTTCGTCCATCAGCAGAATGCGCGGCTCGTAAACCAGTGCACGAGCAATCGCGACCCTTTGCTGCTGGCCACCGGACAGTTGCGAAGGGCGGCGATGGGCGAACTGTTCGAGCTGCACCAGTTTCAACATCGCATCGACACGCCGTTCGCGTTCGGCAGTCGCGAGTTTGCGAATCGCTAACGGGAACGCAATGTTGTCGCGCACCGACAGATGCGGGAACAGCGAATAACGCTGGAACACCATGCCGATGTCGCGCTTGTGCGGCGGCACGTTGACCAGCGACTGACCGTTGACGAGGATCTCGCCGCTGCTCGGCGTTTCGAAGCCCGCGAGCATCGACAGCGTGGTGCTTTTGCCAGAGCCGCTGGAGCCGAGGAAGGTGAGGAATTCACCGTCCTTGATGTCCAGCGAGATGTTGTCCACGGCAGCAAAGTCGCCGTAGTGCTTGTTCAGGTTGCGCAGGCTGACCAGGGGTTTGTCGTTCTGCTGGGATGCGTCTTTGATCACGGCACTCATGTCGTACTCCTGGGCGCTCAGGCGCTGATTTGATTGCGCCGGCGCAGGGCGGCGGCGATCACCATGACCAATACCGACAGGCCGATCAGCAGCGTCGAAGCGACGGCGATCACCGGTGTCAGGTCTTGACGCAGGGTGGTCCACATTTTTACGGGAAGGGTTTGCAGCGTCGGGCTGGCCATCATCACGCTGAGCACCACTTCGTCCCACGAAACCAGGAAGGCGAAGAGGGCGCCGGCGACCATGCCCGGACGAATCGCCGGGAACGTCACCTTGAACACCGCTTGCAGGCGCGAGGCCCCACAGATCACCGCTGCGTCTTCAATCGACTGATCGAACAGCTTCAACGAGTTGATGATCGAGATGATGGTGAACGGCAGCGCGACGATCACATGGCTGACGACGAAGGCGAACATCGTCCCGGTGTAACCGAGCTTGAGAAACAGCGCGTACACCGCCACAGCGATAATCACCAACGGTACGATCATCGGCAGGGTGAACAGGCCATAGAGCATCTCGCGGCCGGGGAAGCGCCCGCGCACCAAGGCAAACGCCGTTGGCAAACCTAGGGCCACGGCGCAGATCGTCGTCAGTACCGCGACCTTGAGGCTGGCCGCTGCGGCGTTCATCCAGTCGGGGTTGGAAAAGAACTGGCCGTACCATTTCAGCGTCCAGCCCGGTGGCGGGAACACCAGCCACTGCGATGAACCGAACGACAGCAGCACGATAAAGACGATCGGCAACAGCAGAAACAAACCGATCAGCCCGGTGGTGGCGTAGAGGCCGAAACGCATGCGCCGGCTCATTGCGTTGGGAGTCAGGAGCATGTCGGCTTACCTCGCGTTACTGGCGCCAACCGGGGATTCCGGCTGAAGCTTCAGGTAGAAGTAGAACAGCACCAGCGTGATCGCGATCAGCAACGCGGCGCCGGCACTGGCCAGGCCCCAATTGAGGAACGATTGCACCTGCTGAATGATGAACTCCGGCAGCATCATGTTTTGCGCCCCGCCGAGCAGCGCCGGGGTGACGTAGTAACCGAGCGACATCACAAACACCATCAAGCCGCCGGACGCCAGACCTGGCCGGCACAGGGGCAGGAATACCCGGAAGAAGTTGGTCCAGGGACTGGCGCCGCAGATCGAGCCGGCCTGCAGGATCATCGGATCAATGGCCTGCATGGTCGCCTGCAACGGCAGCACGATGAACGGGATCATGATGTAGCTCATGCCGATCACTACGCCGGTGAGGTTATGCACCATTTCCAGCGGCTGATCGATGATGCCCATCGCCATCAAGGCTTTGTTGATCACCCCCGAAGCTTGCAGCAGCACCAGCCATGAATAGGTGCGAGCGAGGAGGCTGGTCCACATCGAGAGCAGCACGATGTTGAGAATCCAGCGCCCCCAGCCGCGCGGCACCAACGTGATCGCCCAGGCCAGCGGGAAGCCCAGCAGCAGACTGAACACCGTTACCAGCCCGGCCACCGAAAAGGTGTTGAGCAGCACGCGGGCGTACGCCGAGTTGGCGAACAGTTGTTCATAGTTGCCCAGGCCAGGCACAGGTTCCAGAACGCCGCGCAACAGCAGGCCAATCAGCGGCGCAAGAAAGAACAGGCCGAGGAACAGCAGCGCCGGGAGTAGGTTGCCGGCACCGCGCCAGCGTTGTTTGAGGGACTCGGCTTGCGGCATCGCAATCGCCTTTTTGCCTTCGGCCGAGCCGGCAGCGCGGGCGGCGCTCCCGGTGGCAGTGGAGGGACGGGACGCAGTGGCCGCCATTTTCATTTGACCAGCCATTCGTTCCACCGTGTCGCGATGGCCGGACCGTTCTTGGCCCAGTACGCGAAATCAAGAGTGATCTGATCCTTAGCGTAGGCAGTCGGCAGGTTGGGGGCCAGCGTCGAATCCAGACGCTCCACACTGTCGAGGTTGACCGGGGCGTAGGCAGTCAGGTTGGAGAAGTCGGCCTGGCCCTTGGCGCTGCTGGCGTTGGCCAGAAACTTCATCGCCGCGTCTTTGTTTTTCGAGCCTTTGGGAATGACCAGAATGTCGGCCATGACCAGGTTCTGTTTCCAGCTCACGCCAACCGGGGCGCCGTCCTCTTGCAGAGCATGAACGCGGCCGTTCCAGAACTGGCCCATGCTCGCTTCACCGGACGCCAGCAGTTGCTGCGACTGCGCGCCGCCGCCCCACCAGACGATGTTTTTCTTGATGGTGTCGAGTTTTTTGAAGGCGCGATCCAGATCCAGCGGATAGAGCTTGTCGGCAGCTACGCCATCGGCCAGCAGCGCCAGTTCGAGTACGCCGGGGCTTGGCCATTTGTACAGGGCGCGTTTGCCGGGGTAGGTCTTGGTGTCGAACAGGGCGCTCCAGTCCTGCGGCTTGTTGGCGCCGAGTTTGCTCTCGTTGTAGCCGAGAACGAAGGAGAAGAAGAACGAGCCCACGCCGTGATCGCTGACGAAACGCGGGTCGATTTTGTCGCGCTGGATAACGTTGAAATCGAGGGGTTCGAGCAGGCCTTCAGCTGCGGCGCGCAGGGCGAAATCGGCTTCAACATCGACCACGTCCCATTGCACGTTGCCGCTTTCAACCATGGCTTTGAGTTTGCCGTAGTCGGTCGGGCCATCCTGTACGACGGTGATGCCGCTGGCTTTGCTGAACGGATCAGCCCAGGCCTGTTTTTGCGCATCCTGGGTGCTTCCGCCCCAACTGACAAAATTCACGCTCTCGGCGGCCATCGCGGCCTGGCCGGTAACGCTGAGCAGTCCCGCAAAAAAGATCGCGGTTGCAGCTTTGTTCAACACCATTTTCACGCCCTCATTGTTGTGTTTTTGAGCGGGCTTGCGTTGTTGCCCGCCTGTCGGGAGCAGTAGATGGACGTTCGTGGAAGTGTCCGGTCTATGGAATATCATATTATGGTATTCCAAGTTTTGTGCAAGCACTTTGCCTGACCGGTTATCTTGCGAATCCGTTTTTGTTGAGTTCAGGGGGAATGGATTTGAAATGCAAAATCCTTGTGGGAGCGAGCCTGCTCGCGAAAGCGGTCAACCATTCAACATTTTAGTTCACCGACAAGACGCCTTCGCGAGCAGGCTCGCTCCCACATTGGGTTTGTAGTGGTTTCAGGTTATTCGGTGAAGGGGATGCTCTCTACCACTTCGAGGTCATAGCCGGTCAGGCCGGCGTATTTCAGTGGCGGCCCCAGATGCCGCAGTTTGCCAACCCCAAGGTTCTGCAAAATCTGCGCTCCGGTTCCCACTTCAGAATAGATCCGCGATTGCGAGCGGCTGAACTGTCGTGGCGGTTGAGTCAGTTGTGGAACCCGCTCCAGCAACGCCTGCGAAGACTCATGATTGGCCAGCACCACCACAACACCATGCCCCTCTGCCGCGACCCGTTGCAGCGCCGCCCACAGCGTCCAGTTGCTTGGCCCGCTGTAGTCGGCGCCGACCAGATCGCGCAGCGGATCGATCACATGCACGCGCACCAGCGTCGGTTCTTCCCGGCGCAAATCCCCCATGACCATCGCCATATGCACGCCGCCCTCGATGCGGTCCTCAAACGTGATCAGGCGGAACGTGCCATGCACCGTCGGTAAATCGCGTTCGCCAATACGTTCGATGGTGTGCTCGGTGCTCAAACGATGGTGGATCAGGTCGGCAATGGTGCCGATCTTGATCCCGTGCTGGCGCGCAAACACCTCCAGATCCGGGCGACGTGCCATGGTGCCGTCGTCGTTCATCACTTCGACAATGACCGAGGCCGGAGTAAAACCGGCCAGTCTGGCCAGATCGCACCCCGCCTCTGTATGGCCTGCACGGGTCAGCACGCCACCTTCCTTGGCGCGCAGTGGAAAGATGTGGCCGGGCTGCACCAGGTCTTCGGCGCGGGCGTCCTTGGCCACGGCAGCGGCAACCGTGCAGGCGCGGTCAGCGGCGGAAATACCGGTGGTCACGCCCACCGCCGCTTCAATCGACACGGTAAACGCGGTGCTGAACACGCTGCCATTGCTCGGCACCATTTGTTCAAGCCCTAGCCGCTGGCAATGTTCGTCGGTCAACGTCAGGCAGATCAGACCGCGTGCTTCACGGGCCATGAAGCTGATCGCCTCGGGCGTGCAACAGTCGGCGGCCAGCAACAGGTCGCCTTCGTTTTCCCGATCTTCGTCATCGACCAGCAAGACCATTTTGCCGAGGCGATAATCTGCGATGATTTCTTCGATGCTGTTGAAGGCCATGCTGGACTCTCAGTGTTTGTTGGAAATATTATTGGTATACCATAATACATAATCGACAAAGAGGTCACTATGAAGGCGTACTGGATTGCTCACGTAGACATTGCCGATCCCGACCACTACAGCCAATACACCCAGCGCGCGCCGAAGGCATTCGCCGAGTTTGGCGGGCGGTTCCTGGCCAGAGGTGGTCGCAGCGAGGCGATGGAAGGACGCAAGGCACCGCAGCGCAGCGTGGTGATCGAGTTCGATAGCTTTGAGAAGGCTGTGGCGTGCTACCACTCAGCGGCGTATCAGGAAGCGAAAAGTTACCGCGAGGAATGGGCGAGGGCGGAAATCATCATTGTCGAAGGCGTTGCCCCAATCTAAATCACACCACACAACTATGTAGGAGCTGCCGAAGGCTGCGATCTTTTGATGTTGTTTTTCAAAAAAAGATCAAAAGATCGCAGCCTTCGGCAGCTCCTACAGGGACTACGTTGTCTGGGGATTAGCGGATGAAATGGATCTTGCCGCTGTCATCATTGCCCACATAGATCCCGTAAACCCCGGCCTGGCGTTCCTCGATATAGCGTTCGAGGATCTGCCGGATCGCCGGGTAATAGATCTGCTCCCACGGGATGTCCTCGGGGGCGAAGAATTTATAGTCGAGGGTTTCCGGCCCGAACTCGCCGGTGATCTCCAGCGCGATGGCGCGGAAAATGATGTACACCTCGCTGATCTTCGGCACGCTGAAAATCGAGTAGGGCGAGAGGATTTCCGCGCGCACGCCGCTTTCTTCCCAGACTTCACGCAGCGCGGCCTGCTCGGTGGTTTCGCCGCTTTCCATGAAGCCTGCGGGCAGCGTCCAGGTGCCCGGGCGCGGGGGAATTGCCCGTTGGCACAAGAGGTATTTGCCGTCTTGCTCAATGATGCAGCCGGCAATGATCTTCGGATTGACGTAGTGGATGAAGCCGCAACCGCGGCACATCAGGCGCTCGTGCGTATCGCCCGGCGGTACCTGCTGACCGAGATCAGGTCCACCGCACTTTGGGCAAAAGCTCGGGCTGAACATGTCAGTGACCTATACGGGGTTCTTTGAGCGGGATGGGCAGGGTGATCGGTGGCGTGCCTTTGACAGCGATGCCGGTTTCTTCCTGCTTGCGCTTGAGGTAGTCGAGCGCAACGGCAGCGGCAGCGCGAACGTGGTCCACGCAAGCCTGATGCGCCAGCAGCGGATCGCCGCTCTTGATCGCCTCGACCATTTTTTCCATTTCCTGGTTACTCGCGCCGCGACGGTTTTCCTGAGACACCGAGGTCGCGCGCAGGTAACTGATGCGTGCCTGCAACTGACGCAATTGTGTGGCCGCGACGTGGTTGCCTGAACCTTCCAGCAGCACATCGTAGAAACCTTGTACCGAGTCGATCACTTGCTGCAATTCGCCGTCCTTGAGCGCCTTGCGGTTCTCATCGAGGGCTTTCTCCAGCGCTTTGATGTCCTTGGCTTTGGCGCGCAAGGTGAACAGCTGCACGATCAGGCCTTCCAGCACGCAACGCAGTTCGTAGATATCGACGGCATCGGCGAGGGTGATGATGGCGACGCGTGGGCCCTTGGCATCGGCGAACTCCACCAGGCCTTCGGATTCGAGGTGACGCAAGGCCTCGCGTACCGACGTGCGGCTGACGCCCAGGCGATCGCACAGATCGCGTTCGACCAGGCGGTCGCCCGGCAGAAGCTGGAAGTTCATGATGGCGCTTCGCAGTTTATCCAGCACGATTTCGCGCAGGGTAACGGGGTTGCGATTGACCTTGAAGCTGTCGTCGAGTGGCAGGCGTTTCATGGGGTCCGCTCTTTACTATGGCTGTCCATGCCAGACGGGCATCAAAACAGCCGAGGGGTTAACTGGAGGCCTCGGCGTCGGCGTCGGCAAAGGCTTCGCGGGCCAGCCGGAAACTGTCCACGGCCGCCGGGACGCCGCAATAAATGCCGACTTGAAGCAGAATTTCGCGTATTTGCTCACGACTCAGGCCGTTACGCAAGGCGCCACGCACATGCAGCTTGAGTTCGTGCGGGCGGTTGAGCGCCGAGATCATCGCCAGGTTGATCATGCTGCGTTCCTTGAGCGACAAACCCTCGCGACCCCAGACATGGCCCCAGCAGTATTCGGTGACCATTTCCTGCAAGGGGCGGGTGAAGTCGTCGGCGTTCTCTATTGAGCGTTGCACATAGGCTTCGCCCAATACCTGAGTGCGGATCTTCAGGCCTTTTTCATATTTTTCGTTACTCATAAATCCTCCAATCACCACAGATCCCTTGTGTAGGAGCTGCCGAAGGCTGCGATCTTTTGATCTTGCTCTTAAAAATCAAAGTCAAAAGATCGCAGCCTTCGGCAGCTCCTACAGGGGATTGTGTGAATCCGTCAGGCCAAGGTTGGTAGGGGACCCAGCTTGCCCTTGTGATAAATCATCGGCGTCACCGGTTGTGCCGGCAGAATCAGATTCTTCACCGCGCCAACGATGATCGCGTGATCGCCACCATCGTATTCGCGCCACAACTCGCACTCGATGATCGCCGTAGCCTTGGCCAGAATCGGGTTGCCCAGTTCGCTCAAATGCCACTCGATGTCTTTGGCCTTGTCCTTGCCTTTACCGGCAAAGGCGTAGGCCTCGGCAGTCTGCTCGGCTGAGAGCAGGTGAATGGCGAAGCGCTTGCTGTCGCGCAAGATCGGGTAGGTGTCGGAGGCGTAGTTGGGGCAGAACAGCACCAACGCCGGATCAATCGACAGGGCGCTGAAGGCGCTCGCGGTGATGCCGACGATGCCGCCATTCGGGTCGAGGGCGGTGACCACCGTGACGCCGGACGGAAACGAGCTCATCACGTCTTTATATATGCCGGGTTCGATCATGTCGCAGGTCTCCTAGCGCATCACAAACGGATCAGGCATTGGCGCCTGAGAAAGGTTGATCCACACCGTTTTCAGTTCGGTGTAGGCCAGCACCGAATCGATACCGCTTTCGCGTCCATAGCCACTGTTCTTGAAGCCGCCGATCGGTGCCATCGCCGACACCGCACGGTAGGTGTTGACCCAGATGATCCCCGATCGCACATCCCGGGCCAGACGATGGGCACGGCCCAGGTCACGGGTCCAGATGCCGGCGGCGAGACCGAACTGTGAGTCGTTGGCAATCGCCAGCGCTTGGGCTTCATCTTTAAAGCGAATGACCGATGCGACAGGGCCGAAGACTTCTTCCTGCATGATCTTCATCGAATTGCTGTCGCACTCGAATAGTGTCGGCTCATAGAACCAGCCGTCACCGAGCCCTGTTGGGCGCTTGCCACCGGTACGCAAAATCGCACCTTCGGCGAGGGCATCGGCGACCAGACCTTCAACCACCGCGAGCTGCTGCGCGGTGGCCATCGGGCCCATTTCACTGCAGTCTTCCTGCGGATTGCCAATGCGAATGCGCTGGGCGCGCTCCACCAGTCGACTGACGAACTCGTCGTAGATTTCGTCCTGCACCAACAGTCGCGAGCCGGACACACAACTCTGACCGGATGCCGCGTAAATCCCGGCAATCGCCCCGTTGATCGCGCTGTCGAGATCGGCGTCGGCGAAGATGATGTTCGGCGATTTGCCGCCCAGTTCCAGCGACAGCTTGGCGAAGTTCTCGGCACTGCTGCGCACCACATGTCGTGCCGTGGCCGCGCCGCCGGTGAAGGCGATCTTGCGGATCAGCGGATGACGGGTGAGGGCGGCGCCGGTGCTCGGGCCGTAACCGGTGACGACGTTGACCACGCCCGGCGGGATCCCGGCTTCGAGGGCCAGGCGCGCCAACTCAAGGATGGTCGCCGAAGCATGTTCGGACGGCTTGATCACAATCGTGTTGCCGGCGGCGAGGGCCGGGGCGAGTTTGATCGCAGTCAGATAAAGCGGGCTGTTCCAGGGAATGATCGCGGCGACCACACCCATGGCTTCGTGAACCGTGTAGGCGAACAGTTCCGGCTTATCCAGCGGCAAGGTGCCGCCTTCGAGCTTGTCGGCAAGCCCTGCGGTGTAATGGAAAAATTCTGGCAGATAGCTGACCTGACCACGGGTTTCGCGGATCAGTTTGCCGTTGTCGCGGCTTTCCAGTTGCGCCAGGTGCTCCTTGTTCTCAGCGATCAAGTCACCGAGACGACGCAGCAATTTGCCGCGCGCCGTGGCGGTCAGGCCACGCCATGCCGGGCTGTCGAAAGCGGTTTGCGCCGATTGCACGGCGCGCTCGACATCCGCTTCATCGGCGTCGGGCAGCTCGGCCCAGGCTTGGGCCGTGGCCGGGTTGAGGCTTTCGAAAGTCTTGCCGGAGAGGGCATCGACCCATTCTCCGCCGATGCACATCTGGAAGCGTGCGAGCGTCATGCAACGATCCCCTTTATTTGATTTTGTCGGGAGTGCGCGAATTCGAGAAATTCCAGCAATGTCTGGTTGACCAGACGCGGCGACTCTACGGGCATCATATGCCGTTGCTCGGGCAGCACGGCAACCTTGGCACCGGGGATGCGCAGGGCCAGTTGTTCGGCCATCTCCGGGGTCGAGCCCGGATCGAGCTCACCGGTGGCAATCAGCGTCGGCGCCTGAATGCTGCCCAGGTCGTCGGCGCGATACATGTCTTGCGTGGCGAACAGCTCGTAAGTGGTCAGGTAACCCTGCGGATCATTGTTGGCCAGGGTTTGCCGCAACGCGGCGATCTGCGCCGGATTCGCCGCCTGATATTCACGGCTGAACCAGCGTGAAAGCGCCGCTTCGGCATTCGCGTCGGGCCCGTGTTCGGCGGCTTGCGCAGTGCGAGCGATGACGCCGGCGCGCTGCTCTTCGCTGCGGTTGAACACGCTGTTGAGCACCACCAGGCTTTGCAGGCGCTGTGGGTAATGCAGGGCAAATGCCCGCGCCACCAGTCCGCCCATGGAAAAACCGATCACCGCCGCCTCAGGCAAGTTCAGGTGATCGAGCAGCTCCAGCAACTGGTCGGCATAACCGAGCAGGTTGGTGCCGCTGGCCGGTCGCGGACTCGCGCCATGGCCAAGCATGTCGTAGGCGATCACCTGATATTGGCTGGCGAGGCCGACAATCTGGCCGCCCCACATTTCTTTGTTCAGGCCCACGCCGTGGATCAAAACCACGGGCTGGCCTTGGCCGGTCGCCAGGTAACTGGTGCCAGCCGGGGTGAGTTCAGCGGTGAGCCGAATCATGGAGCGCTCCTGCTTGCCTTTTTTATTGTGATTACTGGGCTTTTTCGGCGGCCAGTTCTTCCAGATCGATGTAACGGTTACCGATGCGCGGGTGCAGACGACCACCGTCGGCGCAACCCAGCACGACGACGATTTCATCGGCACGCGGCGCGTCTTCGATCTGCATTTCCAGGGTGATGTAGTGCGAACGCAGGCCTTCGTCGTCCTTGTGCATCATCGGGATCTGAATCGAGGTACCCGGGCCGCCGCGCTTGTTGGTGAAGCTCAGGTAGCTCTTGGCCTTGACCGCTTCGCGGTAGTGGTTGCCGAAGCGCAGGGTGTGGATCACGGCGGAGGCGTGCTCGATCTCGCCATCAGCGCCGACCACAGCGGCTTTGCCGTAGGCCTCGATTTTTTCTGCGCCGCCAATGATCCCGACCAGACGCTCGACCATCAACGCGCCGAGATCGGAGCAGTTGGCGCGGATCTGCGGCTTGAGGTCTTCCACAAAGCCGTTGCCCACCCAAGGGTTTTTCATCACCACGGCGAGGCCAACCATGGTCACTGGCTTGTCGGTGGCTTTGCCGCCTTCGATGAAGGTTTCTTCGACATAGCTGACGATCTTGCGAATTTCGAAACTCATGAGCTGCTCCGGTGGGGGATTGAGAGTGTCTTCCCGTCTGATGGTATACCATAATATCTGTCGTGCAAGTCCTCCTTGCGAGTTTTGAATCATCTATCCGGCGAATGGCGGTGCATTCAGCCGCCGCCCCACATCCCCAATTCTCCTCAGGCCCCTGTGGGAGCGAGCCTGCTCGCGAAAGCGGTGGGTCAGCCAATAAAGAGGGTGCCTGTCACCCCGCATTCGCGAGCAGGCTCGCTCCCACAATGGAAATCACTGGCAGCAGAAGCCTGTGTGCGGTTAACAAAAGATAACGTGGCGCCGATTGTCAGACGTTTCCAAAGCCCGATAGGATGAGCCAGCTTCCGAAGGGGCTCTGGATTGCGGGTTTCAGGACTATGCTTCTGACCAGCGCTCGCTCGAACACCCTTGCGGCGCCCTTTAAGGCCAAATGGCCTAACAATAATAAATAGGGGAAGGTCTATGAGTCGTTGCCGCCCGCCGGCGTTACGCAACACCGCGTTGCTGGCCACAGCACTCTCGATGCTGGGCTTTGCCATATTGTCGGCACCTGTGATTGCCGCCCAGGCTCCAGCCGATGTGGTTTATGCCACCGAATCAGCCAAAGCCGCGAAAAGCCTCATTCTTGACGTCGTCCACGCTGGCGCCCGTTTGGTCGCCGTCGGGGATCGCGGGCACATTCTGTATTCCGATGACCAGGGCAAGACCTGGACGCAGGCCAAGGTGCCGAGCCGGCAGTTGCTGACGGCCGTGTATTTTGTCGACGACAAGCACGGCTGGGCGGTCGGCCATGACGCGCAGATTCTCGCCAGCGAGGACGGCGGCCTGACCTGGACCAAACAATTCGAAGACCTCAAACGCGAATCGCCGCTGCTCGACGTCTGGTTCAAGGACGCCAACAGCGGCTTTGCCGTGGGCGCTTACGGCGCGCTGCTGGAAACCACCGATGGCGGCAAAAACTGGGAAGACGTCAGTGACCGCCTCGACAACGAAGACCAGTTTCACCTCAACGCTATCGCTGCAGTGAAAGACGCCGGGCTGTTTATCGTCGGCGAGTCGGGCAGCATGTTTCGCTCCGCCGACGAGGGCCAGACCTGGGAAAAACTCGAAGGCCCATACGAAGGCTCGCTCTTCGGCGTGATCGGCACTGCTCAACCGCAGACGCTGCTGGCTTACGGCTTGCGCGGCAACCTCTACCGCTCGAGCGATTTCGGCAGCAACTGGGAACAGATCGAGCTCAAAGCCGCGCGCGGAACACTGGAATTCGGCCTTTCCGGCGCTGCCTTGCTCGACGACGGCTCCATTGTCATCGTCGGCAACGGCGGTTCGGTGATCAGCAGCAGCGATAACGGCGAAACCTTCAGCGTGTTCAACCGCCCGGATCGCATATCCCTGTCGTCGGTCACCGCCGCCGGCAATGGCAACCTGATTCTGACCGGGCAGGGTGGCGTCCACACCACGCTGCCGAACGGCGCCGAGATCAATAATAAGAAGGCGGGGCTATGACTTCCTTGAACACACAAAACCAGGAAAAGGCGACGGTCCTCGAACGCCTGATTTTCAACAACCGCCCGGCTGTGATCCTTATCTGCCTGGTGGTGAGCATTTTCCTGTTCTGGCAGGCCACGTTGATCCGGCCGTCCACCAGTTTCGAAAAAATGATCCCGCTGCAGCATCCGTTCATCGAGAAGATGATGGAGCACCGCAACGATCTGGCGAACCTGGGCAACACCGTGCGGATTTCGGTGGAAGCCACCGATGGCGACATCTTCTCCAAGGAGTACATGGAGACCCTGCGCCAGATCAACGACGAGGTGTTTTACATCTCGGGCGTTGACCGCTCTGGGCTGAAGTCGCTGTGGAGCCCCAGCGTGCGCTGGACCGAAGTGACCGAGGAGGGTTTCGCCGGCGGTGAGGTGATTCCGCAGAGCTACAACGGCTCGCAGGACAGCCTCGATCTGCTGCGCAACAACGTGCTCAAGTCCGGTCAGGTCGGCCGTCTGGTGGCCAACGACTTCAAGTCGAGCATCGTCGACATCCCGCTGCTGGAGTCCTACCCGGACCCACAGGATCAGGGCAAGTTGCTGGCGCTGGATTACCGCAAGTTCTCCCATGAGCTCGAAGACAAGATCCGCAACAAGTTCGAAGCACAGAACCCGAACATCAAGATCCACATCGTCGGTTTCGCCAAGAAGGTCGGCGACCTGATTGACGGTCTGGTGATGGTGGTGCTGTTCTTCGGCATCGCCTTCGTGATCACCCTGATTCTGCTGCTGTGGTTCACCAACTGCGTGCGCAGCACCATCGCCGTATTGAGCACGACGCTGGTGGCGGTGGTCTGGCAACTCGGCTTGATGCACTTCTTCGGCTTCGGACTCGATCCGTATTCGATGCTGGTGCCGTTCCTGATTTTCGCCATCGGCATCTCTCATGGCGTGCAGAAGATCAACGGTATCGCTCTGCAATCCAGTGAGGCGGACAACGCGCTTACGGCTGCACGACGCACCTTCCGGCAACTGTTCCTGCCGGGGATGATCGCGATTCTCGCGGATGCGGTGGGCTTCATCACGCTGCTGATCATCGACATCGGTGTTATCCGTGAACTGGCCATCGGTGCGTCCATCGGTGTGGCGGTGATCGTGTTTACCAACCTGATCCTGTTGCCGGTCGCCATCTCCTATGTCGGCATCAGCAAACGCGCTATCGCCAAGAGCAAAAAGGACGCGAACCGCGAACATCCGTTCTGGCGCCTGCTGTCGAACTTTGCCAGCCCGAAAGTTGCACCGATCTCCGTAGCCCTGGCGCTGGTCGCCTTCGGTGGTGGCCTCTGGTACAGCCAGAACCTGAAAATCGGCGACCTCGACCAAGGCGCGCCGGAGTTGCGTCCTGATTCGCGCTACAACAAGGACAACAACTTCATCATCAGCAACTATTCGACCAGTTCCGACGTGCTGGTGGTGATGGTCAAGACCAAGGCTGAAGGCTGCTCACGCATTGAAGCCATGGCGCCGATAGATGAGTTGATGTGGAAGATGCAGAACACCGAGGGCGTGCAGTCGGCGATCTCGTTGGTGACTGTGTCCAAGCAGATGATCAAAGGCATGAACGAGGGCAACCTGAAATGGGAAACCCTGTCGCGCAACCCGGACGTGCTGAACAACTCGATTGCCCGTGCTGATGGTTTGTACAACAACAGTTGCTCGCTTGCGCCGGTGCTGGTGTTCCTCAACGACCACAAGGCGGAAACCCTTGATCGTGCGGTACATGCGGTGCAGGAATTCGCCAAGGACAACAACAAGGACGGCCTGGAATTCATCCTTGCTGCGGGTAACGCCGGCATCGAAGCGGCCACCAACGAAGTGATCAAACAGGCCGAGTTGACCATCCTGATCCTGGTGTACATCTGTGTGGCGGTGATGTGCATGATCACCTTCCGTTCATGGGCGGCGACCTTGTGCATCGTGCTGCCGCTGGTGCTGACTTCGGTACTCGGCAACGCGCTGATGGCGTTCATGGGCATCGGTGTGAAAGTGGCGACGTTGCCGGTGGTGGCGCTGGGCGTGGGTATCGGCGTCGACTACGGGATCTACATCTACAGTCGTCTGGAAAGTTTCCTGCGTGCCGGTCTGCCGTTGCAGGAAGCCTATTACCAGACCCTGAAATCCACCGGTAAAGCGGTGCTGTTCACCGGTCTGTGCCTGGCCATCGGCGTGTGCACCTGGATCTTCTCGGCGATCAAGTTCCAGGCCGACATGGGCCTGATGCTGACCTTCATGCTGCTGTGGAACATGTTCGGTGCGCTGTGGCTGCTGCCGGCACTGGCGAAGTTCCTGATCAAGCCAGAGAAACTGGCGGGGCAGAAGGGCAACTCGCTGTTTGCGCATTGATCTGAAGGGCTGAAATGAAAAAGCCGCAACCTTAGGGTTGCGGCTTTTTTTGTGGATCAGGATCTTTTGACTTTGCTTCAAGAAAGCTCAGCCCCCAACACAACACTCAACGCACTGCGCGCATCATCCAGCTGCACCAACGTTGCATGCCGAGCACCCAGCGCATCGCGATTTTCAATGGCCGTCAAAATCGCCTTGTGCCGCGGCAACGCGAATTCATGCAGGTTCGGCCGCTGATTCGAATGCTTCAGCGCCTCGGCAATCGCCACCGACAGCATGTTGCAAAGGTTTGCCAACAAATCATTGTGCGTCGCATCGGCAATCCGGCTGTGAAAGTCCAGGTCCGGTTGCAGCAGTGCTTCCGGCGTCGGCGCCGCTTCCATGCGTTGGTAGGCTTCGCCGATTGCGGCAATGTCGGCATCGGTCGCATGCTGGGCGGCGAGGGCGGCGGCGGCAGGTTCGATGATGCTGCGCACGCTGGTCAGCACGTTGAAAAACTCATTCTGCGGGCTGCTTTGCATCAGCCAGTGCAGCACGTCCGGGTCGAGCATGTGCCATTCGCGGCGCGCCTTGACCACCGTGCCGACGCGCGGCTTCGAATACACCAGACCCTTGGCCACCAACACCCGCGTGGCTTCGCGCAACACCGGCCGGCTGACCGCGTACTCCTCGCACAACAAGGCTTCGGCGGGCAGTTTGTCATCGGGCAAAAAGCGTCCGGAGACGATCTGCTTGCCCAATTCCTGGACAATGCGCGAGTGCATGCTTTTGCGGTCGGAAGGTTTACGGTAATCCATGGGGGGCGGCGCGATCCTGAGCGATGGAGATGCCGCGCATCATAGCAGGCACGGCACAATCTTGAGGCAGACACAGAAACCAAATGTGGGAGCGAGCCTGCTCGCGAAGGCGGCATATCAGTCAAATAGATGTCGACTGACACTCCCTCTTCGCGAGCAGGCTGGCTCCCACAGGGGACGGCGGTGTTAGTGAGAGTGGCGGGGTACTTCCGCCCCACGGCAACCGACCAGGAAGTCAAAGTCACAGCCCTGATCCGCCTGCAGCACATGGTCGATGTACAGCTGACGATAACCGCCCACCAGCAATTGTTGCGGTGGTTGCAGATCGGCCATGCGCGCCGCCAGTTCGGCATCTGGAATGTCCAGGTGCAAACGGCCAGTGGCGCAATCGAGCTCGATCCAGTCGCCTTCCTTCACCGTGGCCAACGGCCCACCGGCTGCCGCTTCCGGCGCCACGTGCAAAACCACCGTGCCGTACGCCGTGCCGCTCATCCGCGCATCGGAAATGCGCACCATGTCGGTCACGCCTTGTGCCAGCAGCTTGGCCGGTAGGCCCATGTTGCCGACTTCGGCCATGCCCGGATAACCCTTCGGCCCGCAGTTCTTCATCACCAGAATCGAGTTGGCATCAACATCCAGTTCCGGATCATTGATTCGCGCTTTGTACATGTCGAAGTTCTCGAACACCACTGCACGACCACGATGCTGCATCAGTTCGGCGCTGGCGGCGGACGGCTTGAGCACCGCGCCCAGTGGCGCGAGATTACCGCGCAGCACGCAGATACCGCCGTCGGCACGAATCGGATTGTCGAGCGTGCGGATCACTTCGTCTTCGCCATAGATCGGCGCGTCCTTGGTGTTCTCGCCGATGGACTTGCCGTTGACGGTCAGGGCATTCGGATGCGGAATCAGGTTGGCTTCACCCAGGCGACGCAGTACGGCTGGCAAGCCACCGGCGTAGTAAAACTCTTCCATCAGGAAACGCCCGGACGGTTGCAGATCGACGATGGTCGGCATGCCGCGGCCGATGCGCGTCCAGTCATCCAGATCCAGCTCGACGCCAATGCGCCCGGCGATGGCTTTCAAGTGAATCACAGCGTTGGTCGAACCACCGATGGCAGCGTTGACGCGAATCGCGTTTTCGAAGGCTTCCTTGGTCAGGATCTTCGACAGTTTCAAATCCTCCCGAACCATCTCCACCGCCCGCATGCCGGACATGTGCGCCAGCACATAACGCCGCGCATCCACCGCTGGAATTGCTGCGTTGTGCGGCAGCGAAGTGCCCAGTGCTTCGGCCATGCACGCCATGGTCGACGCCGTGCCCATGGTGTTGCAGGTGCCCGCCGAACGCGACATTCCGCCCTCGGCCGCGAGGAAGTCGTCAATGGTGATGGTGCCAGCCTTGACCTGTTCGCTGAGTTGCCAGACGACGGTGCCGGAGCCAATGTCCTTGCCCTTGTGCTTGCCGTTGAGCATCGGCCCGCCAGTGACGACGATGGCCGGCACGTCGCAACTCGCTGCACCCATGAGCAGCGCCGGAGTGGTTTTGTCGCAACCGGTCAGCAGCACCACGCCGTCAATCGGGTTACCGCGGATCGCTTCCTCAACGTCCATGCTCGCCAGGTTGCGGGTGAGCATGGCGGTCGGGCGCAGGTTGGATTCGCCGTTGGAGAACACCGGGAATTCCACCGGGAAGCCACCGGCCTCGATCACCCCGCGTTTGACGTGCTCCGCGATCTGGCGGAAATGCGCGTTGCACGGGGTCAATTCCGACCAGGTGTTGCAGATGCCGATGATCGGCTTGCCATGAAACTGGTGGTCGGCGATGCCCTGATTCTTCATCCAGCTGCGGTACATGAAGCCGTTCTTGTCGGCCGTGCCAAACCATTGGGCGGAGCGCAGGGTGGGTTTCTTATCAGACATGATCGATTCTCTTATTGTATGACTATAGTGTTCCAGCGATGGCCTAACATAAGCTCAAATTCGGCGGTTTGGAAGTGTTGTTGGGTAATTAGTAATACTATATAGTCGTTTTCGACGGAGGGATGGCCCTGGCGGTTTTCCGCGAGAGGCGTCCCCCGAGGTTCTATAAAAACAACAATCGGAGACCGATCTCATGAGCCAGGAATTGCGCCTGATACGGCGCATCACACTGAAACTGATTCCCTTCCTGATCCTGCTGTACCTGATCGCCTATGTGGATCGCTCCGCCGTCGGCTTCGCCAAGCTGCACATGGGCGCCGACATCGGCATCGGCGATGCAGCCTATGGCCTCGGTGCCGGGCTGTTCTTCATTGGTTATTTCCTGTTCGAAATTCCCAGCAACCTGATGCTCGAACGCTTCGGCGCACGGCGCTGGTTCGCGCGGATCATGATCACCTGGGGCGCGATCACCATCGGCATGGCTTTCGTCCAGGGCCCGCACAGCTTCTATGTCATGCGCTTTTTGCTCGGCGCGGCAGAGGCGGGGTTCTTCCCCGGGGTTCTCTACTACATCACCCAATGGTTCCCGGTGCGCCATCGCGGCAAGATCCTCGGGCTGTTCATTCTTTCGCAACCGATCGCCATGATGATCACCGGTCCCGTGTCCGGCGGTTTACTGGGCATGGACGGCATTCTCGGCCTGCACGGCTGGCAGTGGCTATTCATCGTCATCGGCACCCCGGCGATCCTGTTGACCTGGCCGGTGCTGCGCTGGTTGCCTGACGGTCCGCAACAGGTGAAGTGGATGGATCAGGCCGAGAAAGACTGGCTGACCGGTGAGCTGAAAAAGGATCTGCAAGCGTACGGCCAGACCCGTCACGGCAATCCTTTGCATGCGCTGAAAGACAAACGCGTGTTGCTGCTGGCGCTGTTCTATCTGCCGGTGACCCTGAGCATCTACGGCCTCGGTTTGTGGCTGCCGACGTTGATCAAACAGTTCGGTGGCAGTGATCTGGTGACCGGATTCGTATCGTCGGTGCCGTACATCTTCGGGATCATCGGCCTGCTTATCATCCCGCGCAGTTCCGATCGCATGAACGACCGCTACGGACATTTGGCGGTGTTGTATGTGCTGGGCGCGATTGGCTTGTTCCTCAGTGCCTGGCTCTCGTTGCCGGTGGCGCAACTGGCGGCGCTTTGCCTGGTGGCGTTTGCGCTGTTTTCCTGCACGGCGGTGTTCTGGACCTTGCCGGGGCGGTTCTTTGCTGGCGCAAGTGCGGCGGCGGGGATCGCGCTGATCAACTCGGTGGGCAACCTCGGCGGCTACATCGGGCCGTTCGTGATCGGGGCGCTGAAGGAACACACGGGCACTCTGGCTTCGGGGTTGTACTTCCTGTCGGGGGTAATGGTGTTTGGTTTGATTTTGACTGGTGTGGTGTATCGCGTGCTGGAGCGTAAACACGTGTTGCCGGCTGACCAGTTTGCCGCGAGCGCCCGCGGGGCTACGCGCACCTGACACGTCCCTGTGGGAGCTGGCTTGCCAGCGATGGCGGCGGCACATCCAACATTGATGTGTCTGACAGATTGCTATCGCTGGCAAGCCAGCTCCCACAGGGATCTGCGGTGTTTTTGAAGGAATAGGAGAAAAACATGCATCTGGTTCAATTCGAATTGAGTA
The DNA here is from genome assembly GCF_016613125.1 of Pseudomonas sp. MF6776. Lineage (NCBI taxonomy): Bacteria > Pseudomonadati > Pseudomonadota > Gammaproteobacteria > Pseudomonadales > Pseudomonadaceae > Pseudomonas > Pseudomonas sp. MF6776. The sequence continues at coordinate 21,185 of NZ_JAENSQ010000018.1, read as the reverse complement.
ACGGCGAACGCCGCGTCGGCGTGGTCGAAGGCGCTGTGGTGCGCGAAGTGCAGGCCGCCCGCAGCGTGCGTGATCTGGCCCTGGCCGCCATCGAAGCCGGCGGCACTCTGGAGCAGCAAGTCAAAACCCTCGGCCTGGGCAGCAGCCACGACTATGCGCAATTGCTCAAAGACCTGCGCATTCTGCCGCCGCTCGATCACCCGGACCCGGCGCACATGCTGGTCAGCGGCACCGGTCTGACGCATCTGGGCAGCGCCTCGGCCCGCGACAAGATGCACCAGCAGGCCGGTGACGAAACCGCGATGACCGACACCATGAAAATCTTCAAATGGGGTGTCGAGGGCGGTAAGCCGGCGGCGGGGCAGGCCGGTGTTCAGCCGGAGTGGTTCTACAAGGGCGACGGCAGCATCGTCGTGCGTCCCGGCGAAGCGTTCCCGTTGCCGCCGTTTGCCGAAGACGCTGGTGAAGAGCCGGAAATGGCCGGCCTGTACATCATCGGCCACGACGGCAAGCCGTATCGCCTGGGGTTCGCCGTAGGCAACGAGTTCTCCGATCACGTCATGGAGCGCAAGAACTACCTGTACCTGGCCCACTCGAAATTGCGCAGTTGCAGTTATGGTCCGGAACTTCGCGTCGGTGAGCTACCCCAACACCTTGCGGGCACCAGCCGCATCCTGCGTGACGGTGAAGTGCTGTGGCAGAACGAGTTCCTCAGTGGCGAGGCCAACATGTGCCACAGCCTGGCGAACCTCGAATACCACCACTTCAAGTACAGCCAGTTTCTGCGCCCGGGCGACGTGCACATTCACTTTTTCGGCACCGCGACCTTGTCGTTCGCCGATGGCATTCGCACCCAACCGGGTGACGTTTTCGAAATCAGCCAGGCCGAATTCGGCGCACCGCTGATCAATGGCATCGCCCCGGTTCAGGCCGTTTTCGAACCGGACAGCATCGGCACCCTTTAAGGAGATCCCATGACTCAGATTCTCGGTCACAACTACATCGGCGGTCAGCGTAGCGCTGCCGGCAACGTCAAACTGCAAAGCGTTGACGCGACGACGGGCGAACAACTGCCTCACGACTTCATCCAGGCCACGGCCGAAGAAGTTGACGCCGCCGCCAAAGCCGCCGCTGCCGCCTACCCGGCCTATCGCAGCCTCAGCGCTGAGCGTCGTGCGCAGTTTCTCGACGCGATTGCCGATGAACTGGATGCGCTCGGTGATGATTTCGTCGCCGTGGTCTGCAGTGAAACCGCGTTGCCGGCTGGGCGCATTCAGGGCGAACGCGGTCGCACCAGCGGCCAGATGCGTTTGTTCGCCAAAGTGCTGCGCCGTGGCGATTTCTATGGCGCGCGGATCGACCTGCCGTTGCCGGATCGCCAGCCATTGCCACGTCCGGATCTGCGTCAGTACCGCATCGGCCTCGGTCCAGTCGCCGTGTTCGGCGCGAGCAATTTTCCACTGGCATTTTCGACTGCTGGTGGCGACACCGCATCGGCACTCGCTGCCGGTTGCCCGGTGGTGTTCAAGGCGCACAGCGGTCACATGGCCACGGCCGAACTGGTGGCTGATGCACTGATTCGCGCGGCGGAAAAAACCGAGATGCCAGCGGGTGTTTTCAACATGATCTATGGCGGTGGCGTCGGCGAGTGGCTGGTCAAGCATCCGGCGATTCAGGCTGTCGGTTTCACCGGTTCGCTCAAGGGCGGACGTGCGTTGTGCGACATGGCTGCGGCACGCCCGCAACCAATCCCGGTGTTTGCCGAGATGTCGAGCATCAACCCGGTCATCGTCTTGCCGCAGGCGCTGGCCGCTCGCTCGGAAAGCGTCGCTCGCGACCTCACCGCGTCGGTCGTGCAGGGCTGCGGTCAGTTCTGCACCAATCCGGGTTTGGTCATCGGTATTCGCTCGCCTGAGTTCAGCGCATTCGTGCAGCAGGTTGCAGGTTTGATCGGCGACCAACCGGCGCAAACCATGCTCAATGCCGGCACCCTTGGCAGTTACGGCAACGGCTTGCAGAAGCTGCTCGCGCACCAGGGCATCGAACATCTGGCCGGCAACCCGCAGCAGGGTAATCAAGCGCAGCCGCAGCTGTTCAAAGCGGATGTCAGCCTGTTGATCAACGGCGATGAAGTGCTGCAGGAAGAAGTCTTCGGCCCAACCACGGTGATTGTCGAGGTGGCCGATCAGGCGCAACTCAGTGCCGCATTGAACGGTTTGCACGGGCAGCTCACGGCGACGATCATCGGCGAGCCGGCGGACTTCCAAGCGTTCGCGGAGTTGACGCCGCTGCTGGAACAGAAGGTCGGGCGCATCCTGCTCAACGGCTATCCGACCGGTGTCGAGGTGTGTGATTCGATGGTCCATGGCGGCCCGTACCCTGCGACGTCCGATGCCCGTGGCACTTCGGTCGGCACACTGGCCATTGATCGCTTCCTGCGTCCGGTGTGTTTCCAGAATTACCCGGACAGCTTGCTGCCGGAACCGCTGAAAAACTCCAACCCGTTGCGTATCCAGCGCCTGGTGGATGGCAAGCCTTCGCGCGAAGCGTTGTAAGGCAACACGCATAACCTGTGGGAGCTGGCTTGCCAGCGATGACTGCGGCACATCCAACATTGATGTGTCAGACAGATTGCTATCGCTGGCAAGCCAGCTCCCACAGGGATCTGCATCGACAATAAGCTATCATTCGCTCTTTCCCCCCTAGAAAGACTGTTCACCATGACTGCCCAAACCCTTCTCAACGCCCTCGAACACTGCGGTATGGTCGAAATCGACGGCCTGCACGCTTTCGAATTCGCCCTCGATGAAGACGACAATCTGCACATCGAATGCATTGATGGCCGAGCGGCCAAGCATTGGGAATTCACGCCGGCGCAGGTCGCTGCAGCCACCTTCGATGATTCTCTGCAGAGCTGGTTGATCGTCGGTTATTTCAATGAGACCAAAGCTATCGGCGAACACCGCCTGGTCTGCCACGGCGACGTCGTCAGCAGCAGCGACGACGAGGATGAAACTGATGAAAATGCGTAAATTCTGGCCGTTGCTGATGGCCGGCAGCGTCGGTGCAATGGGCCTTTCCAGCGCATCCGCTGAAAGCTTCCAGCTGCTGGTCGGCTCTTACACTGCCGGCGCCAGCCAAGGCATCTATCGGATGAGCTTCGATAGCGCCACCGGTCAGATCGAAGCCAAACCACTGCAAGTGGTGAAAAGCGAAAACCCGTCGTGGCTCACTCTTTCCAAAGACCAGAAACGCTTGTTCGTGGTCAACGAAAATGGTCCAGGCCAGACTGATCCGGTCGGTCGCGTCAGCAGTTATGCGATTGATCCGAAAACCCATGCGCTTAGCCTGATCAATCAAGTCCAAAGCCTGGGCAACGAGCCGACCCATTCAAGCCTCAGCCATGACGCCAGCCATTTGTTCGTCAGCAACTATTCGGTGATGGAAGACCCGGGCGGCACCCTGGCGGTGTTGCCGGTAGGCGCAGACGGCAAACTCAAACCGGTGGTGCAGATGAGCGCGCACCCGGCGAGCCGGGTCAATCCCGAGCGTCAAGCGTCGAACCATGTGCACTCGACGGTCTCTTCGCCGGACGGCCGTTACGTGTTCTCCAATGATCTGGGCGCGGACAAAGTCTTCATCTACCAGTTCGATCCGAAGGCCAACGCGGAGCTGCCGCTGACACCGGCGAAAACCGCTGCCGTGCCTATGCCAGCGGGCAGTGGTCCGCGTCACCTGCTGTTCAGCGCCGATGGCAAACACGCCTGGCTGACCATGGAAATGAGCGCTCAAGTCGCCGTATTCGATTACAACGATGGCGTGCTGACCCAGACGCAATTGGTTGATCTGGCGGCTGGCCAGCCGACCTCGGACAAGGCTGCCGCTGCTTTGCATGCCAGCGCTGACGGTAAATTCCTCTACGTCAGCAACCGTGGCACCGCCAATCAGTTGGTCGTGTTCAGCATTGATCCGGCCACCGGCCAGCTCAAGGAACTGCAAAAACGCTCGGTGGACGGTGATCACCCGCGCGAATTCAGTCTCGACCCGAGTGGCAAATTCCTGCTGATTGCCAACCAGAAGAGCAACGAGATCGTCGTCGTTGAACGCGATGGCAAGACCGGCCTGCTCGGTAAAACCGTGCAGAAACTGCCGATGGATGCGCCCAGCGATCTCAAGTTTGTAGTGCGACAATAAGCCACAGGCCCCGATTCACGGGGCCTGTCTCTATGTATTAATCGCGCTGATAACTGCTACTGTTACAAAGCATTTCAAGCGATCAACCCTCGAGCGTTAAGTTGGCTCCACAGCCCAACCGGGCAAGCAAGCCAACCGAACACGAGGGTTACCACCATGAACTTCAATCTCTTCTCCGTCATCGCCGCTTCCGCCATCTCCGCCACCGTGGTTCTGCCAGCCAGTGCCAACGTCGAGATCAACGGCAAAAAATCCCACGCCCAGAGCTACACCCAGAAATATCTGCAACAGAGCGCCAACTTCTACGCCGCGCTGGATCACAAAGCCCAGCATTGAAATTCCCCGTTCCCGAGAGATATACGATCTCTTGTAGGAGCTGCCGAAGGCTGCGATCTTTTGATCCTCAACGTCAAAAGATCGCAGCCTTCGGCAGCTCCTGCACGTTTGTGGGTGCGAAAAATCCTCGTGTAATAGGTTTTATTCAACACCGAAATAGACTGGCTTAATGATCAACGAAGCTGATGTTCACTATGGGAAACCCTGAGTGGTTGCCACAGCTTTTTTGATCGATTCTGTGGGCATCGAAACATGCCCACGGGAGAACACCATGGCCAGCACAATCATCTCTTCTGCCAAATTCGGCGCCTACCTGGCCATCGGCCTTTACCTGGCGCTGGTGCTGATCGTCAGCATCTCATCGCAGATGGAACACAGCTTCGACGCACCGATTCAGGTCGCAAGTCCCGGTATTCAGTTCGAACACCGCTCGCAAAGCGTGGTGGTCGACCCGGCGGAACTCGCAGGAGTCGGCGGCGCATGAAAGGCTACAGGCTTTGGGTTATCGCCAGTCTCGCATTGATGACTAACGGCGCATCGTTGCTGGGTATTGGTCAAGGCTCGGTGGGAGCGCTGGCGCGGGCCATCGAGGCCAATCACAACATCGCCCACGACATTGAGCGGGCGAATACGCTGGGGCTGCTGGCCGGCAATCCGCCGAGCAAGGCCGCGGCGAATTTCCTCGGGCCGTTCGAAGTGGATTGCTCGGCCCTCGGCATGTGCCAGGTTTTGGCCTGACCCCGTGGTTATTTCTTCATGATCGAGGTAAAGAGCTCGGATTCGAGGAATCGCTGAAGCCACGCCTGCAAACGAACGTATGGCGTCTGCGCGAACCACTCGCGATCGACATGAGCGAACTGGCGTACGAACGGCATTAACGCCACATCCGCCAGGCTCGGATGATCCGTCAGCAAGTAATCGCGCCCTTCAAGCAACTCTTCGAGCCTGCGCAAAAACATCTCACCCTCGGCCCGATAAACTTCCATCGGCTGCTCGGGATAGCGCTCGGCATATTTGTAGCGATTCAAATGGACCTTGAACACCTGATCATTGGCTTCGATCAACTCGGCAACCCGAGCATCACCGCTGAGCAACCAATCCTGCGGATCATTCTGTGCCAGCGCCCAGCGCATGATTTCCAGGCTTTCATCGATCACCCGACCGTCCGCATCCAGCACCGGCACCGTGCCTTTTGGCGAGATCGCGAGCATCTCGGCGGGTTTCGCCTTGAGGCTGACCTCGATAATCTCCACCGGCACGCCGCAATAACGCAGGGCCATCCGCGCGCGCATGGCGTAGGGGCAGCGGCGGAATGAATACAGCGTATTCATTTCACCTCCAGCGTGCTCAAACCGTTGCCCTGACGCAGGACTTGAATCTGCACCGGGATCCGCTCGTGCATCTCCTGCACGTGGGAAATCACCGCGACCTTGCGGCCCTGCGCCTGCAAGCCGTCGAGGGCATCCATCGCCAGTTGCAGGGATTCCGGATCAAGACTGCCAAAGCCTTCGTCGATAAACAGCGATTCGATTTTCAGCGTACTCGACGCCATTGATGCCAGGCCCAGCGCAAGGGCCAGCGAGACCAGGAAAGTCTCGCCGCCGGACAACGAATGCACCGAGCGCAATTCGTCGCCCATCTCCGTGTCCATCACCAGAAGGCCGAGCATGCTGCCGCCGCGTTTCAGGCGATAGCGTTTGACCAGTTGGCGCAACTGCACGTTGGCGTGGTGCACGAGCAAATCGAGGTTGTAGGCTTGGGCGATCTTGCGGAAAGTGTCGCCCGTCGCCGAACCGATCAGCGCACTCAGACGTGCCCAGCGCTGGTACTCGGCGTAGGCGTCGGCGATTTGCTGCGCCAGTGCCTGATTGGCGTTCTGCCGGCGCTGGTCTTCAGCCTGTTCGGCGCGCAATTCGGCGCATTGCTGCTCGCTGACGTTGAACTGGTTCTGCAGGTCAACGAGGGCGCTGGCGAGTTGTTCGGCATCGAGATTGCCGTTGTGCTGCGCCTGATGATCGAGCAAACGCTGATCGCGTTCCTGCAACAGCACTTTGGCCTGTTCGATGGCTTTTTCGTTGCGCTGCAAGTGTTGGCGCAATTCAGCCAGTTGCGTGTCATCGACCCGCAGTAGATCTTCGAGACCGCCATCGTCCAGCTCGGGATGGCGGGCGCGCCAGTCGGCAATCTTGCCGGCGAGATCCTTGTCTTCACTTTCCAGCGCTTGCAAACGTTCACGCTGGGCCTTGAGTTCGGCGGCGATCTGCACGAGTTGCGTGCTGATATTTTGCAGTTCTTGAGCCGTGCCGGTTTCGGCGTTGCGCGCCTGTTCAACGGCGTGTTCGAGTTGCTGCTGCCAGTGCTCGGCGCTGCTGTGCTCACCGAGCAGTTGCGTGAGTTTTTGCTGGCAAGCCTGTTGTTGCTCGGCCAGCGCATTGAATTGCTGTTCGGCGGCTTGCGATTGCTGCAGGCGGGTCTGCTGGCGATCCTGTTCTTTCTCCAGCGTTTGCTGACGTTGTTGCTGCTCGGCCAGTTCTTCCTTCTGCTGCTCGACTTGCGCCAGGCGCTCGGCAATCTGCTGGTCGAGCTGCATGAACGTCGCGGCCGGTTCCAGGCGCAAGGCTTCGAGAGTGTCCGCCGGCAGCAGGCTGCCAAACGCGGTGAGTTCTTCATCAAGGCGCTGGCGATCGCTGCTCAACTCGCGCTGCTGGTTACTCAAGTGCTGCGCCGCTTGCTGATGCGCAGTTTCGGCCTGACGCAGTTGCTGGGTCAGGCGCGCGGCGTCCTGTTGCAGGGTGAGCAGGGCGCCTTGGCGTTGTTCGTCCTGAGCGATGCTCTGATTCAATTGCTCGTTTTGGCGGGTGAGCCAGGCGTCGCGTTTCTCGGCGTCCTGATTATGCAACTGCGCGGACAGCGGATGAGCGTCGAGGCTCGGCGCCAGCGCCTGTTGCTGAGCGGCCAATTGTTCCTGTTGTTGCAGCAGCTCTTTTTGCTGAGCAATGACACCACCGACTTCGGCGCGCAGTTCAACCAGTTTTTCCTTGAGCTGATCGACCACTTGCTGGGCGTTGGCCTGTTCGCTTTCATCGTGGCGACCAAGGCTTTGCAGCAGCGCTTCGGGCTGATGATACGGGTGCTCGTTGCTGCCGCAGACCGGGCAGGGCTGATCGTCCTGCAACTGCGCGCGCAGCTCTTCGACACTGGCACTGCGGGCCAGACGCTGACGCTCCAGCAGTTCGCGGGTGACGTTGAGGGTTTGTTCGGCGACGGTCAGTTCAGCCTTGGTTTTTACGCCGTCCTGGGTCAGCCGCTCACGTTCCTGCTGGGCGCTGAGCTGGCGTTGTTGCAGCTCGCCGCTGCGCTTGTGCAGCTCCTGTTGGCTGGCCCACAGGCGCGACAGGTCTTCAAAGGCGCGCAGTTGCTTGCGATTGTCCTGCAACAGATTGCCGAGGATGCCGATCTGCTCGGCGACGGCATCGGGTTCGGCGCCGGCCTCCTTGAACAGCACTTCGAGTTGCTGCTTTTGTGCGGCAAATGCTTCAGCGTTGCGCGTGGCGCTCTCTTCGAGCGAGGCCAGTTCGGCCTGACCTTTGTTCAAGCGGTTGCCGATCAGCATCAGTTGTTGCAGGCGATCGCGGTAGGCATTCCACGCATCGCTCAATGGCGCCAGATGCGCGCTTTTCTCAAGCCCGGCGGCGATGTGTTGCAGGCGTTCAGTGACCTGGCCCTGCTTTTCCAACAAGGCTTGTATGTCACTCTGGCCTTGTGTGCAGGCGTGCTGTGCACGCTGTTTGGCATCGGCGCTGCTGGCTGCTTCTTTGGCCAGACGGGTGAGGGTGCTTTGCTCTTCAAACGCCTGACGCAACAGCGGGGCGTTCTCGCTTTGGCGCTGTTGCGCCTCGCTCAGGGCGACTTTCGCCGCCGCCAGATTTTGCTCCAGCAGCGTCTGCTGCTTGCTCAGTTTTGCGTGTTGCTGCGTATGCGCGGCAATCTGTCCAGCCAGCGGTGTCAGCAGCGCATCCAGTTCGGTTTTACGCGCGAACTGGTGACGTTGCGGGCCGAGCTGCTCCAGGCGCGTCAATTTCACGCGCTCGCCGGCCAGACTTTCCCATTGTTGTTGCGCGCTGTGCAGTTGCTCGGTGGCGGCCTGCTGCGATTCCTGCAACAGGCGCAACTCCTTGAGCCAGCCGTGCTGCTGTTCAAGCTGCTTGAGCTGCGTCTGCTGCACTTTCAGTTGTTGCTGTGCGGCATTGAAACGCTCATCCAGTTCCGCCCGCGCTTCGGGCGCAAGCGGGGTGACGCCGGTGGCCTGATCCTGCAACAGCTTGTGCGCCTCGCGGGCCTCTTTGGTCTTGTCGAAGGCGCGGCGCCCGAGCTGGGTGTACAGCGCGGTGTCGGTTAGTTTTTCCAGCAGTTCGCTGCGATCGTTGTCGTCAGCCTTGAGGAAGGCACTGAATTCGCTCTGGGCTAGCAGCACGGCGCGGGTGAACTGTTCGAAGTTCAGGCCCAGCGCGGCTTCCAGTTGAGTCTTGTATTCGCCTTTCTGGCTGGCGAGCAGTTGATCCTGATCGATGTCGCGCAGGCTCTGGCGGCTGGCCTGTAACTTGCCGCCAGCCTTTTCCCGTGCACGATTGGCTTCCCAGCGCGCACGGTAGCGACGGCCATCGATACCGACAAAATCCACCTCGGCGTAGCCTTCACCGGTGCCGCGACGCAGCAACGTACGCGGGTCGCCGGTGGCGATTTCGCCGTCGGCGTCCGGGACTTTGGCGTCACGGCCGGTGTTGTTCAAACGCGGCACGGCGCCGAACAGCGCCAGGCACAAGGCGTCGAGCAGGGTGCTTTTACCGGCGCCAGTCGGGCCAGTGATCGCAAACAGACCCGCGCTGGCCAGCGGCTCGGCGGTGAAGTCGATTTCAAACGGTCCAGCGAGCGAGGCCAGGTTCTTCAAACGAATGGCGAGAATCTTCATGGCTGCTCGCCCTCCATTTGCACGTCTTGCAACAGTTCGGCGAAGTCCTTGAGAGTTTGTTCATCGACCTCGTTGCCATAGTTGTCGAGCCACGCGCGGCTGAACAATTCCTGGGGCGTGAGTTGGTCAAGTTCGATCAACGCGGTGCCGTCCTCCACGCCATCGGCACCCCGGTTGCCAGCGTATTCGGCGGCGATGCGCACCAGACGCACGGCTTTGCCTTGCAGGGCGGTTTCTACCTGATGGCGCAGATCCGGTTGCGGCTCGTCGAGGCGCACGCGCACTTCCAGCCACGGTTGGCGCTGGGTTTCAGCGAGAAGATCGACGTTTGGCAAGTCCGCCAGTTGCACGAGGATTTCCGCCAACGGCGCCGGACCGATGCGCTGCAAGTTGACAGCGCGGGGGATCAGTTTCGGTTCGACGCTGACCAGCGTTTCGCCATCCAGCGTGATATCGAGAATCTGGTGCTGATAACCAATCTCCGAGAACGACAACGGAATCGGCGAGCCGCTGTAGCGAATGCGCTCTTCACCGTTGACCTTCTGCGGTTTGTGCAAGTGACCGAGGGCGACGTAGCTGATGCTCGGCCCGAACAGACTGGCGGGCAGCGCTTCGGCATTGCCGATGATCAGACTGCGCTCGGAATCCTCCGACACCGAACCGCCGGCCATGTGCGCATGACTGATGGCGATCAGCGCCTGCCCCGGCTTGCGCTTGGCATTCGCCGCCTCGATCAGCCATTCATGCACTTGGCCGATGCCACGCAAATAGTTGTCACCCAGATGCGCGCCGGTCACCTCCGCCGGGCGCAGGAACGGCAGCGCCAGGCACCACGCGGCGACTTCGCCGGTTTTATCCGGCAACGGCAGCAGCAGGCGTTCGGCATCCAGTTGCCCATCATCCAGCCACAATACCCGCCCTAACGCGTGGGTGCGCAAACGGCGCATCAACGGCGCGGGCAGTTCGATTCGTGAGCCGGAATCGTGGTTGCCGGCGATCATCACGATGGTCAGCAACGGTTGCTGCTCGTGGGCGCTGACGATGAAATCGTAGAGGCGTTCCTGGGCTTTGACCGGTGGATTGACCGTGTCGAAGATGTCACCGGCAATCAACAGCACATCCGGCTGCGCCAGTTTCAGTTGGAGCAGCAGCCATTCGAGGAAGCACGCATGCTCGAAATCGCGCTCCTGGCCGTGCAGGTTTTGCCCAAGGTGCCAGTCGGAGGTGTGAAACAGACGCAAGGTGGACTCCGCAACAGATAAAGAGGTGATGGCCGCGGGGTAATGAATGGGCGGCGGAAGTGGGGAGAGTTTACAGATTATTGCGCATGGCAGTCTCGGCGCGGACGCTTGTGGCGAGGGGATTAATCCCCGATCGACTGCGCAGCAGCCGCAAACTCAGCCTGCGCGGTGTTTCAGAAATATGCAGATTGCGGGTTTTGGGGCGCTTGGCAGCCCATCGGGGAGGCATTCATTAATTGACGCCAAAATAGTGGCCATCTAATATCGCGCCGCTAAATTGACATCAAAGCGCTAGTAGTCTCGCTTTACCCTTGTTTGCTCTCATCGGCGCCCAAGTGCGGGCCTGTTGGAGCAACTGTGCTTGTCGTCAATCCCGTATTCCTGCCTGCTGTAATGAGATTTTAAACATGGACGTTCGCCACTTCGCCTTGCTCGCTCGTCAGCCTGCTGCTGCCGTGAAACCCCGTGAATCGTTTCTGGGCATGCCCAAGCGCGGGTTGGCGTTTCTGCTGGCGAACGTCATGTTCTGGCAACCGATGTGGGCTCAGGCCGACGGCATCACCGCAAGTGTTTTACACGATTGACGGTAAAACCAAGTCCGTAGTGTTCGAAAACGAAGCCCGAAAAATACCGGAGATAATCGAGTGATCACAGAAGATCTAGAAATCGTCAAAAAAATTTTTCACATGGTCGAAGGGGGTATTGTTCACGGGTACGACGCCTTTCGATACGAAATAGAGGTAAGTCAGGGGTTTATGGAAGCCGAATTGACCGTTGAAAAAAACGGTGTTGAGGTAACTGATGCCGAAATCGATTTTGATATCTCCGACGTGTATTTTTTGGCAAAAGAATTAAAGGCTAATGCCGTGCAGCGCGGTGAACCATGGAAATCGTTTGTCATGTCCTACCGAGAGGGTGGGGAAGTGAAGATGAAGTTCAGCTATTGATTATGGAGTTATTGGCGCATCACTTAATGTCTGGAGCAACGGACGGCTACCGCCCTCCGTTTCCATAACAAGCACGATTGGTAGCGTTATGAAAGAACAGCTGGATATTCTAAACACGTTGGCTTCGCTGATTTACGAGCAAGCCCCGGGTTCTTGTGACGAGATAGTCTATAAAGCCAAAACTGATCCCGATGAAGGCTGGGTTGAATCAAGCTTTTTCTACCATAAAGATGGTGAGCGGCATTCCGTTTTTTTGACTGACGCTTGTGAATCAGAAGCGTCGGAGCTGGTATCGAAATTAAATGAGGTCATGTTTGCGTATACGGGAGGCAGATGGCGATCTTTTGTTTTGAAGTTCGACAGCAACCTCAAGGTTTCTACAGATTTTAACTATTGAAAATGTAGCGGGCACCCTCGAGGCGCCCCGTTTCATTGTAGAGCGGAGAACGAAATCAAGCCTACTTTGGATAAAGCGGCGGCAACCCACTATCACCCACCGGATCCTGCACCCGTTCCGCCGCAGGAATAGTACGAATCGCCCGCCACAAATCCTCACCCTGCCAGTACTGCCCCGTCTCGCTGTACAGCGCACCGTTGAGTCCATCCAGCGCATCCGACAGCGGCACAAACCGCGCCGCCATATCCGCCAGCGTCTCTGGTTGCTGACGCGCCCAGGCATCCAGTGCCTGGCGGGTTGCGTGCGGATCGTTGGCCTGGCTCGCACGCTTGATGTCGTCCATCAATGTGCGCGGGCTCGGGCCGGTTTGGGCGGCGCGCAGGATTGCCGGTTGCCAGCGTGCGCGCCACCACAGGCCGAAGCCGAGGAGGGTGGTGCAGGCCAGAATGAGGGTGCTGAGTTTCCACCACCACAACACATCATTGTCGACCGCGCTCGGTTGCAGGCCGCCGGTCGGGGTGTCGACTTGCAGGCTCGGGTTGTTGGCCACTTGCAGGGTGCGCGCCGGCAGGCTTGTGTGTTCCAGGTGATCCTCGAAGGTGTTCCACCACACCACGTCCACCGTTGGCAGGTCGATTAAACCGCTGCGGCTCGGGACCAGCGCTTCGCGTTCTTCACGGCTACCGATCAGGCCACGGTCGCTGCTCTGGTTGCTCAGCACCGGTTGATCCGGGTAGCGCCGCAGGCCGTTGACTTCGGTGGCAGGCATGGCGGGCAATTGAGAGCTGGCCAGGCCTTCGACCTTCAGGGTCAGGCTGCGTGTCAGCGAGTCGCCGACCTGAGTGTGTTCTGGCTCAGGGTTCCAGCTTTCGCTCAGGCTCAAGCTGCGGGCCGGCAGCCATGGCGCATCGATCGGGTAGGTCAGCGGCTTGGGTTTGACCGTGAGGGGGATTTGCGCGGAGCTGACTCGCATCAGTTTGCCGGGTTTCGGCCCTTGTGCGGTCGAGTCCTGGGCAGGCTGAGTCTCAACCAGCGTTGCGCTGAACGTCTGCGGCGCAATGGTCAACAAGCCGCTGTGCTGCGGGTAGATCGCATAGCGCATTTCGATCACGCCATGGCGCACGCCGTTGATGTCTTTCTCGTAGGTGCGCGTGTCACCCAGTTGCTCGACGCGCGCGTCGGCGATTTGCAGCGGGGTCAGGCTGCTGTCGTCGTACAGCGACACCGAATGGTAGATGCGCAGGGTCAGGATCGCCTGGGCCTGCACATAGACGCTGGACTGATCGAGACTGGCCTCGATGAACACCGGATCGAGGCTGTTCTTGTCCTCGCGGACATCACTTTCGACCACTTGCACGGTGATCGGCTGGCTCTGGACATCGCCCACTTGCAGCGGCGGAATCAGCACGCTGCCGTTTTCCTTTGGCAACAGGGTGATGATCCAGCGCGTGGTGGCGCGGTTGTCGCCATTGAGTGTGTTCAACTGGTTGACCTGCCGCGTGCCGCGTACTTCGAACAGCGGTTCCAGCGGTGTCAGGTCGGGTTTGCCGAACTGGGTGACGTCGTTGGTTTCGAGGGTGAGTTCGACCGTCTCGCCGGAATTCAGGCGACTGCGATCCACGCTGGCGATCAACTCGGCCGCGTGCGCGGTGGCCGTGCAGATCAGCAGGGGCAGCAAGAGAACGGTGAAGCGGGTCATCGAATGTTTTCCTGATCCTGATGTTGTTGCTGTTCGTACCAGAATTTGCGTCGCAGCAATTCGCCGGGGTCATCCGGGATCTTGCCCAGCCATTGTTCCAGTGCCTGACGTTGCTCGCCTTCGAGGTTGTCCTCGCTGGGACGCAGCGTCGGCACGGTGTTCGTTTCTTCTTCCTCGTCACTGCCGGGCAATTCGTCAGGCCCTGGCAGCGGCGGGGCGGTCGGTGGTGGTTCGCTGGCCGACTCGGCGGGTTGAGCCTCGCTGCGAGTTTCACTTTGTACCGCAGGTGGCGGCGCGGTCGCTGGCGGCGGTTCATCGCCGGGCAGGTTTTGCTCCGTCGGTTTGGGCTCCGGTTCAGCGGGCGGTGGTGTTTTTTGCAGCTTCAGCAGATTTTCCACCAGCGCCTTGTTGGTCTGCGCCGGGCGCAAGTCCGGTTGCAACTCCAGGGCCTGTTCATAGGCATCGATGGCGGCGTCCAGCTCACCGCTTTTCGCCAGCGCGTTGCCTCGATTGTAGTGGGCGCGGGCATCGCTGCCTTCGGCGAAACGCTGGGCGGCGCCACTGTAGTCGCCGGCCTCGTACAACGCCACCCCTTGCCACTGATGATCGGCAAAATGTTGCGCCGCTTCGGCGGGGCGTTTCTGCTTGAGCAAGTGCAGTCCGCGCTGATCGGGGCGCAGCCACAGGTCTTCGAAGTCAAAAGCGTAGCTGGGCTGCGGCAGGCAGAACAGCAGCGGCAGACAGAACAACCAGCCGCGACGCCCGGCACACGCCGCCAGCAATAACAGCGGCAACAGCAACCAGTAACCCTGATCAGCCCAGGTGTCGAGGCGCACGGTCTGGCCGTCGTCGCGCAAACTGCGCGGGCCATTGAGCAAACCGAGGGCGCCCAGATCGCCTTCGTCCAGCCGTGCGACGTGATAGTCGCCGCCGACGCTGTTGAGGAAAGCGCTGAGGCCCGGACTGTCGAGTTGCGGCACGCGGATCGCGCCTTGTTCGTCCTTGAGGAAACTGCCGTCCTCTTGGGCAATCGGTGCGCCTTCTGCGGTGCCGACGCCGAGCATCAACAGTTGCGCCGACTCACCGCTCAGGGCACGGCGAATGCCTTGGCGCTCTTCTTCATTCAGGGATGAGCCGATCAACAGAATCCGGCCTTGGCCAAGCGCGCCTTGTTTGAGCAATGCCAGCGCCTTGCTCACCGCAAGGTCTGCGCGATGACCGCTTTGCGGCATCAGCGAAGGCTTGAGGGCGTCGAGCAGGTTACGACTGGTGGCCAAATCATCCGACAGCGGCACCAGCGTGTGGGCACTGCCGGCGTAGACGACGATGGCGGTCTGCGCATCGCTGCGTGCCTGCAACAGATCGAAGAGTTTGCGTCGCGCCTGTTCCAGTCGCGTCGGCGGCGATTCGGTGGCGAGCATTTCTGGGGTCAGTTCCAGCACCACCACCAATGGATCGGCAGGTTTCTGACTGGTCTGTTCGACGCGCTCCCAACTCGGCCCGAGCAGCGCCAAAATCGTCAGCAGCCATGCCACGCCCAGGGCGACCCACGGCAGTTTGCTGTCGCGACCACTACCGCCGCTGAGCAGGGTGGCGTGGAATGCCGGCGGCAAAATCATCTGCCAGCGGCCAGCGCGTTTTTGCCGATGCCAGAGTTGCCAGATCAGCCAGCCCAACAGCGGCAGCAACAGCAACCACCACGGACGGAACCAGTGCGGCCAGAGGGCGATCATCGGCGCCTCCGCAAACGCAGGCGCTTGAGCCGTTCGCGCCAGTCAGGCAGGGGGCTTTGCAGATACAGTTCCTTGTTGAACAGGCGTTGCAGCGGGTTGTCCGGCCACAATTCACGCGCGACTAACAGCAGGCTCAGCCACAAGGTCAATGCCAGAGGCCAGTGATACAAGGCTTGCGCCGGTCGTGCCTGGGTCGGTTGCTGGGTCACCGGCTCGAGTTGGTCGAGGGTGTCCTTGATTGCTTGCAGTTCTTTGCCGTCGTGGGCGCGGAAATACTGGCCGCCGGTGACTTCAGCGATGGCTTTGAGCGCCGGCTCATCAAGGTCCAGGCTCGGATTGACCCCGAGCAACGCGGTGGATCCGCTGTCTTCCGGATTGGCGCCGATGCCGATCGGGTAGATCTTCACGCCTTCGCTGGCCGCCAGTTTCGCCGCGGTCAGCGGGTCGATTTCGCCGCCATTGTTGGCGCCGTCCGTGACCAGAATCAGCACGCGACTTTGCGCCGGACGCAGGCGCAGGCGTTTCAAGGCCAGACCGATGGCGTCGCCGATGGCGGTGTTCTTGCCAGCGATGCCGATCCGCGCTTCGTCGAGCCAGACACGCACGGTGTGGCGATCGAAGGTCAGCGGTGCTTGCAGATAGGCCTGGCTGCCGAACAGGATCAGGCCAACGCGATCGCCGTCGCGGCTTTCGAGGAAGTCACCCAGCAAGTGTTGCACCAGAGTCAGGCGGCTGACGTCCTCGTCCTGCCATTGCATGTCGGGGAAGTCCATTGATCCGGACACGTCCACCGCGACCAGCAGATCACGACCGCTGGCAGCAATCGGGAGTGGTTCGCCAAGCCATTGCGGGCGTGCAGCGGCGCTCAACAGCAGCAGCCACAGCAAAATGAACGGTGCCTGTTGGCGCCACGCTGGCAGATTGGCCCGAGCGCGACGACGCGCAAGGCCTTCAAGGTCGGAGAGGAAGCTGACTTTCAACGCCGGCTCGCCACTGTCGGCCACCGGCAGCACAAGACGCATCAGCCAAGGCAGCGGCAACAGGACGAAGATCCACGGCCAGGCGAATTCAAACATGCTTGCGAATCCAGGTGTCGACCGCTTGGGTCAGTCCGGCGATGGCTTTGTCGTCGAGTTTGCATTCCGGTTTGTAGGCACCTTCAACCAGCACCATCCAGCGCGTCAGCCCGGCGGCCGGGCAACGGTTGTCGAGAAAGGCCAGCCATTTGCGGCCATTGAGCGTGTGGCTCTGGCTATAAGGGTAATGGTTGCGACACAGGCGTTTGAGCAGGCCGTTGAGCTGTTGCAGCCAGGCCCCGGCCGGGGCGCCGTCGTAGGGCTTGGGCATTTGTGCCAGTTCGGCGAGGGCGGCGATGCGCACCGGGTCGAGCGGCTGTTCGGCGCGCACGACCGGACGTTTTTTCATCGGGATGAAACGGCGCAGACGCCACACGGCAAAACCGAGCAGCGGCAACAACAAAAGCAGCAACCACCAGCCCGGCGCCGGCGGCCAGAAGGCAATCGGGGGCGGGGAGATCAGCGGTTGCAGTTGTTCGAGGCCGTTCATCGACCTTTCCCCGGTCGCTGCGGATTGAGGAACTCGCGCATCTGCTCGACCATCTCGCTTTGGGTGCTCAGCGGCATCAGCAACACCCGCAGCTTTTGCGCGAGCAATTCCCAACGGGCGATGCGTGCTTCGGCCTGGGCGCGATAGGTCTGGCGCAAGTCAAAATTGAGCGTGTCGAGTTCCAGTTGCGCGCCTCGTTCGGCGAAGCGCAAAAGTCCGGCGGCGGGCAGGGCGTGATCGAGCGGGTCGGACAGCGGCAGCATCAGCAGGTCGCAATGCCGCGAGAGCAGACTCAGTTGCTGCTCGGCGCTGTCGGAGAGCGCACGCTCATCGCAAATCACGATCACCAGACTGCCCGGGCGCAATACCTCACGGGCGCGGCGCAGGGCCACGCCGAGCGTGTCGCGATCCGGTTCGCGCTCGGTGTGCAGCGACTGGTTGACCTTCACCAGACGGTTGAGCAATTGCAGCAGGCTCTGTTTGCTGCGCCGTGGCTTGATTTCGTAGTGCTCGTTGTCGCCGAACACCAGGCCGCCGACCCGGTCGTTATGGCCCAGCGCGGCCCAGCCGATCAACGCCGCCACTTGCGCCGCCAGCACCGACTTGAACATCAGCCCCGAGCCGAAAAACAGCCGCGTGCTTTGCTCGACCATGATGAAGATCGGCCGTTCGCGTTCTTCATGGAACAGCTTGGTGTGCGGCTCCTGGGTGCGAGCTGTAACGCGCCAGTCGATGGTGCGCACGTCGTCGCCGGCCTGATAAACCCGCACTTGATCGAAGTCGACGCCACGCCCGCGGAATTTCGAGTGATGCAAGCCGATCAGCGGGCTGCGCTGGCTCGGCGTGGAAAACAGCTGCACTTCGCGCACACGGTGGCGCATCTCGATCAGCTCGGCGAGGCTGACGCGGATGCCCGGTTCGGACGGCAGAGGGGCGTTCATGGGGGTCAAGCGACGGCTACGACGTCGAGAATCCGCTGCACCACCCGATCCTGATCGATGCCGGCGGCTTCGGCCTCAAACGACAGAATGATGCGATGACGCAACACGTCGAACAGTACGGCTTGAATGTCTTCGGGGCTGACGAAGTCGCGTCCGGCCAGCCAAGCGTGGGCCCGGGCGCAGCGGTCGAGGGCGATCGAACCCCGCGGGCTGGCGCCATAGGCGATCCACTCGGCCATTTCCGGGTCGAACTTGGCCGGTGTGCGCGTGGCCATGACCAGTTGCACGAGGTATTCCTCCACGGCGTCAGCCATGTACAGGCCAAGGATTTCCTTACGGGCGGCGAAGATCGCCTGCTGGCTGACCCGGCGCTCGGGTTTGGTCTCGCCGTTCAGCGCTTCGCCACGGGCTTGCTGGAGGATGCGCCGTTCGACGGCGGCGTCGGGGAAGCCGATTTTGACATGCATCAGGAAGCGGTCTAGTTGCGCTTCGGGCAATGGATAGGTGCCTTCCTGCTCGATCGGGTTCTGCGTCGCCATCACCAGAAACAGCGGCGATAGCTCATAGGTGCTGCGCCCGACGCTGACCTGGCGCTCGGCCATCGCTTCAAGCAGCGCCGATTGCACCTTGGCCGGGGCCCGGTTGATTTCGTCCGCCAGCACCAGGTTGTGGAAGATCGGCCCCTGCTGAAACACGAAACTGCCGGTTTCCGGACGATAGATCTCGGTGCCGGTGATGTCGGCAGGCAACAGGTCGGGGGTGAACTGGATGCGATGGAACTGGGCTTCGATGCCCTCGGCGAGTTCTTTGATCGCTTTGGTCTTGGCCAGACCCGGAGCGCCCTCGACCAGCATGTGGCCGTCAGCGAGCAGGGCGATGAGCAAACGCTCGATGAGTTTTTCCTGGCCGAGAATCTGCGTTGAAAGAAAGGTTCGCAGCGCCAGCAGCGCTTCACGATGTTCCATCGGTGACTGTTCCTGGAAAGGGGTGGCCACAGGCGCAAGGATAACGCCGGGGCTGGGGGCGTTACTTTAATCCATCGCGGGGGGTGGCGACTAACGGCATTTTGTAGAAAAGAGCAAAAGATCGCAGCCTGCGGCGGCTCCTGCATTGGAATGCGATCCCGTGTAGGAGCTGCCGAAGGCTGCGATCTTTTGACCTTTTTACTCCTCAACCATCTGAAGATCAGTTAACAGAAGTTTAATTGCGACTGTATCGACCAGTTCCTGCCAGGGGCCATCTTCAACAATCGCGCCGTTCTGCATGACGATGACCCGATCAAAGCGGTACAGGTGGTCGACATCATGGGTGACACAGATCAATCCGCGAGTCGCAAACGTATCGAACAAAAGATCCCAAACCGGTGCGGCCAACTTCGGTTCAATGGAGGCGCTGGGTTCGTCGAACAGATTGAACCGCCCCGGCCTGTTTATCAGGCGAAGCAAAGACAGGCGTTTCGCCTCCCCACCGGAAATATTTGAGGCGTTCTCGGTGAGTTTGCGTTGCGAAACAATGTCCTCAAGATTTAAACGTTTAATCGCCAGGTGCAGGTCTGGCGATCGATCCATGCCAAACAGAACTGACTTGGCAAAACTGCCCTCTAGAAACTGCGGCGACTGAGGGCAATACCTCAACACCTGCAGATGTGTCTGGGCGTTCAGATCGCAGAGTTGCACCTCATCGATACTCACGTGAGCTCTCACTGAGGCGTTGAGCCCGGCCAGCGTTTCGAGCAAGGTGGATTTGCCGGCCCCACTGGGGCCAGTAATCGCAACCGACTGCCCTTGGTAAAACGTCATGGTTTGGCTGATGGTCAACTGAACAGCGTTGTTAACGCTGACGGTGCAGGGCTGAAGGACGAGCGTCGACTCATTCTGCGACGTGATATCGGCTTGTCGACTGTCATCATCAAAGTCTGGCAGTGACAGCAGGTTGCGTAGTCTTCGCTGATCCGCCAGAAACTGATCGAGCACTCGATAACCTTCAGTCAGCGCTGAGATGTTGAGCAAAAAGCTTCCGGCAATGGCGAATACGGCTACCAGTTGGCCAACGCTAATACTTGGCTCACCTGACAACTGGTCAATGACTCCCCAACCCAGCAACCCTCCAGTAGACAAGCTGACAAAGAGGGTTTTCGCTCCACTCAAGAACCCTCCGGAACTGGCCACCGTCACTGCCGCTTTGGCGTACTGCCGGAAGGCATGGTTCAAGGGTTGAGTTGCCGTGTGTTCGGCGCTTTCCAGCTTTATCGATTTGCCGGTATTCAGGGTGCTGAAAAGCAGCGCACTTAGTTCGTCCTCCTGCTCATTAACTGCATCAATGTGCTTTCTGCGCCATTTGATGATTCGGTGGGCGGCAAGCAAGTAAAGGATCGCCATGCCAGTCATTGACAGAAAAATACCTGCCCCACCCATGTAATAAAAAGCCAGCCCGACGATGATGAACTCCAGACACAGCGGCAAACCGGTGGTGATGAAAAACGTCAGCAATTGCTCATGAGCGGTAATTCCACGCTCTACTGACTTAATGAAATGGCCAATACGCCAAGTGTTGAATTGCTGGAACTCTTTGCGCATCAACTGTGCCATCCAGTCGATTGAGGCATCCATCACTACCTGTTGCACCAACTTGGAAAGGAAATAGATTTGCAACGGATTGATTGCAGCTTGAATGCATCCGGCTAGGGTTATCGCCACCGTCAATAACAACAGTGGGTTGAGCGCTGTTGGGGTTTGACTGTTTAGTGCGTCAATTACTTTGCCTAGGAGCAGTGGCGGTGCTAGTGCAAGGACTTTCAGCGCTATTACTGTGGTGATGGTTGAGATCAATAGCCATGCGTGTTTTTTGCAAGCGGTTCTGATGAGCGTCTGCATTGAATGTCTTCTGTGGTGTAGCGCTAACATTATTTTGCGGGTAATTGACGCAAGATGGTTTGTGGTGCTACCAGGCATCCATTTCTTATAATGTTAAAGCGTTCAAGGCCAGGTATATAGCTTTGGCAAACAATGCCGTTTCCGGGAAAGTCAGTAATGACTCGGCGGTTACAGGAGCTGAGTGCAACACGGTTATTGAATTGAAGCTGGAGCATCATGCCGCATAGCCATAGCTTCCTGCATCACCTCGTCCATAACCTCGATCGGACACTTGAAGTCGAAGCGCTTA